>CALBMG010000140.1 GCA_937896185.1 uncultured Microbacteriaceae bacterium
CGTTCGCGCCGACAACCAGTCCGGTTAACAGGTCACAGCGGTCGAGCCCACTGCACGCGAGAACCCGACGCTGCGGACACGATGCGCTCGAACATTTCCGGTGACGTCGTGTGCGCACCCGGGGACACGGGCTTCATCCCACGTCCGTGATAGTCGCTGGATCCCGTCACGATGAGCCCCAATTCTGCCGCGATAACCCGCAGTCGTTCACGACCGTAGGGCGTGTTTTCTTCGTGATCAATTTCGACACCGGCGAGCCCGTTGGCCGCCAATCGCGCGAAAATCCCGTGTACCGCCTCGTCACCCATTTCCGCAAAAGCCAACGAGGTTCGGCCCAAGGTCCACGGATGAGCCATGATGGGGACTCCCCCAGCGGCACGGACGAGTTCGATTGCCCGCTCGACCGTGGGTGCGTAATGACCCACGTAATATCGGTCGTTATCGGCCGACAGAATCGTGTCAAAGGCCTCGGAAATCGAATCCACCACACCCAGCGCCTGCAACGCCCGCGCCAGAGTGGGGCGACCCAACGTGCCGCCCTCGGTGTGGAATGAATGCACAAATTCCCGCGTCATCTGCGGGTAATCGACCGCGAGCCGGTCGGCCATCGCGTCAAGGCGCCAGTAACGATCATCACGGATTTGGGCGCATTCCGCCGCGAGCGCCGGCTCTTCGGGGTCAAACAGGTACGCGAGAATATGCACGCTTCCCCCCGGCACTGTCGCCGACAGTTCCATCCCCGGCACAAACGTCAATCCCAGTTCCGCACACGCGGCCGCCGCCTCTGCCCAGCCCTCGGTGGTGTCGTGATCGGTCAACGCAACCACATCGAGCCCGTGCAGTGCGGCCTGTTCGATGACCGTGCGCGGTGACTCGTTTCCGTCCGAACACGTCGAATGCAGATGCAAGTCGATCAGTGCGTCACTCATATTCTCAGTGTATTCAGCGAACGCATGTCAGACTTGTCACATGGCAGAAGACAAGCCCTCGGGGAACGAAAATCGTTCCACCACCCCACTTTCGCCCGAGTTTAGGGAATTCATTGGGGCGAACTGGGCGGAACCTGTCATTCAGCGGGTCGCCTCGGACCAATCTGAGTATGCGGCGGCGCGGCGCGCCCGTTTGGCAGAGCAGATTCCCGGCCTTGCCCTCGTGATTCCCGCAGGTAGCCCCAAACAACGCTCTAACGACACGGACTACCCCTACCGGGCACACAGCGCCTTTTCGTATTTCACGGGTTGGGCCTCGGACACGGTACCCGGAAGCGTACTCGTAATCGATGGCACGGGTGCAGCCACCACCACAACCCTGTATTACCGATACCCTGCGGGCCGTGGAACCGACGAATTTTTTGCCAACACCGAGGTGGGCGAATTCTGGATTGGGCCCCGACCCACACCCGAAAGCGTCTCGAGCGCTCTGGGAATACACTGCGCCCCGATCGATGAACTGGACGACGCAATCACCGGGCTTCGAGACACCGCAGCGTTGGCGGTCATTCGCGAGGCGGACCCAACGCTGACCGCACGAATTGATGACATTCGGGCCGATATTGAAGCTGTTGTTGGTCGAGACGCCGAACTCTCACGCCTCGCCAGCGAAATGCGACTCATTAAGGACGATTACGAGATCGACCAGATGCGTAAAGCTGTCGCAGCGACCGGACACGGTTTCTCGGATGTAATTGCCGACCTGCCACAAATCGTTGCTCACCCGCGGGGCGAACGACTCGTCGAGGGCACCTTTAACCGCCGCGCCCGGGCAGACGGAAACACGGTGGGATATGACACCATCGCGGCGAGCGGCCCGCACGCATGCATCCTGCACTGGACCCGTAACGACGGCCCAGTGACACCGGGCGACCTGATCCTCATGGATGCAGGCGTGGAACTTGACAGCCTGTACACGGCGGACATCACTCGCACCCTTCCTGTTTCGGGCACATTCACCGAGGTTCAACGAGAGGTCTATCAGACTGTACTCGACGCCGCGGACGCCGCCTTCGCCATCGTTCGTCCCGGCATTGTGTTCCGTGAAATCCACGCCGCGGCAATGGCTGTGATTGCTGACCGCACCGCGGCATGGGGTTTCCTGCCTGTTAGCGCCGCGGAAGCATTGCGTCCCGAGCTGCAGTTCCACCGCCGCTACATGGTCCATGGCACGAGCCACCATGTCGGAATCGATGTCCACGATTGCGCACAGGCCCGCCGCGTCATGTACATGGATGGTGTCGTCGCCGAGGGCATGATTTTCACAATCGAACCGGGGCTGTATTTTCAACCCGATGACCTCAGCGTGCCCGCAGAGTTTCGGGGCATCGGTGTGCGCATCGAGGACAACATCCTCGTCACCGCCGAGGGGGCCGAGAATCTGTCC
>CALBMG010000141.1 GCA_937896185.1 uncultured Microbacteriaceae bacterium
GGTCGGGTTCGGGCTGTTGATGCTGGGGCATGAATACCTGCGCCTTGGGCTGCAGAGCCCTGCGTTGCGGTTCCTCTGGGTGCTGGTGGGTTTGGCCGTGCTGCTGGGCTGGACCCTGCGCGACGTGCAGCCTGCCGCCCTCGTCCAGCAGCTGCGCGATGCGAACCTCGGGCTCCTGGTCCTCGCCGCGGTCGTGTCCGCGTACCGCCGGACGCTCGTGACGCAGCTGAGCATGCCGGGCGGCGCCCAGGAGACCAACGCCCTCCTCGTGCTCGCGCTCGGCTCGCTGCCGCCCCGCCGCGCCCGCGGCGACGCCTCCTGCCGAGGCTGCGCCCGCGCCGGCACCGGCTGCCCCCGCGGCGCCGGCTGCGCCGGCCTCGACCGCGCTCGTGGCGATCTGCTCGGCCGTGATCGGCAGGAACGGCGAGCCGATAGGCCTGAACGCGCTGGTCAGATGAGGCTCAGCGCCGGCCCTTGCCGCCGCCGAGGTCGCGGACTTCATCGACGCAAAGTTTGTCTGCGTATTCACCGAATCCGGAGACTCACCTCGACGCATGTCGCGACTGCGCATCCGTATTCCTATGGTTGCTTTTGCTACCAACGAGGCGATTCGCCGCCGTATGGCGTTGACCTGGGGCATTCAGTCGTTCCTCGTTGACCAGGTTTCGCACACCGATGCCATGTTCGTTCAGGTCGACGAGGAACTCCTCGCCGCTGGACTCGTGGAAAAGGGTGACAAGGTTGTCGTCATTTCCGGTGCACCCGTCGGTGTTGTCGGCTCGACCAACGACATTCGAATTCACGTGATCGGTGATGGACTGAAGACCGTCGGTAAATAGTTCAACAGCAAAGGCCCCCAGGAATCCTGGGGGCCTTTTTCGTGCCGGATGTGGGACTTGAACCCACACGTCCTTCCGGACAAAGCATTTTGAGTGCTCCGCGTCTGCCATTCCGCCAATCCGGCAACTCTGACTACTTTACCGTAAGGTATCGGTATGACCGAAACATCCGAAAAGCGTGCCCGTCGTGTTGTCGTTGCAGAGGACGAAACCCTGATTCGCATGGATATTGTCGAGGTCTTGCGTGAAGCGGGTTTTGACGTAGTGGGCGAGGCCGGAGATGGCGAGGCTGCTGTTGCGCTGGTCACCGAACTGGTTCCCGATTTCGTCGTTATGGACGTAAAAATGCCGAAAATGGACGGTTTGACGGCTGCCGAGAAGATTGGCAAAGAGCGGATCGCGCCCGTTGTGATGTTGACGGCTTTTTCCCAGCCCGAGCTGGTCGAACGTGCCGCTGATGCCGGAGCCGTTGCCTATGTGGTGAAGCCCTTCACCCCGGAACGACTTCTTCCCGCAATTGAGGTTGCCTTAAGCCGCCACCAGCAGATTATGGCGTTGGAAAGCGAAATTGCCGATCTGGCAGAGCGTCTCGAAACCCGCAAGGTGCTGGACCGGGCAAAGGGGCTGTTGCAGGACAAGATGAAGCTGACCGAGCCTGAGGCGTTCCGTTGGATTCAAAAGGCATCCATGGACCGTCGTCTCACGATGCACGAGGTCGCTGTCGCCGTTATCGAACAGCTCGCACCGAACAGCTAGCGCACGTCCCGCAACAGATTGGTGATGCGCACAGTCGACAGACGATGTCCGTTGTCGTCGGTAATCACAATTTCGTGTGTGCAGAGGGTCTTGCCCAGCACCAGTGCAGTGCACGTCCCGGTGACATAGCCGCTATCGACGCTTTTGCTGTGGCTTGCATTGATTTCGATTCCCACAGCAAATCGTCCGGGACCTGCGTGGACAGCGGCGGACATCGATCCCAGTGATTCACCGAGCACCACGTGGGCGCCTCCGTGCAGAATCCCGATTACTTGGGTGTTTCCTTCGACAGGCATGCGTGCTACGGAACGTTCGGCGGACAGTTCGAGGAATTCGATCCCCATTTTCTGTGCGAGTGCACCACCATGCCCGAAGCGTTCGCGCAGTGCGGGGTCCAGATTGTCGAATACTCCCATGATGTGTGATTCCTTTCGACTGCTCTCGGTAGGCTGAAGACGTGACCGATGACGCCAAGCCTACCCTTCTGCTAATTGACGGGCATTCCCTCGCTTTCCGCGCATTTTATGCGCTCCCCGTCGAAAGTTTCCGGGCTCAGGACGGCCAGCACACGAATGCAATTCACGGCTTCATCTCGATGTTTTTGAACCTGCTCGCGGCCGAAAAGCCCACTCACGTCGTCGTCGCGTTTGACATTTCCCGGTACTCGTTCCGAACTCGTGAATACCCCGAATACAAGGGCACTCGTGGTGAAACCCCTCCCGAGTTCATTGGACAGGTTCCTCTGTTACAGGACGCACTTGCGGCGATGAACGTCACGACGTTGCAAAAAGAGGATTTCGAGGCTGATGACATTCTCGCCACCCTGTCCACTCGCGGTACTTCCGAGGGTTTCCGGGTACTGGTTGTCTCGGGGGACCGTGACACTATTCAGCTGGTTAATGACGACTGCACACTGCTGTACCCGAGCGCACGCGGTGTTGCGGAATTAAAGCGCTACACGCCGGATGCTGTGAAGGAAAGATACGGGATTCGCCCGGACCAGTACCCCATGATTGCTGCACTGGTCGGTGAAACCAGCGACAACCTCCCGGGCGTCGACAAGGTAGGCGAAAAAACGGCAGTGAAGTGGATTCAGCAGTTCGGTTCCTTGGACGCCCTGCTTGAAAATCGTGACAGCATTACCGGAGTCGTCGGCCAGAACCTGCGCGATCAGATCGACCGTGTTGTTCGGAACCGGAAGCTCAACCATCTTCTGCGCGATGTCGAGCTGCCGGTGACATTGGCAGAAACGGCGATAAAGCCCGTCGATGCCGCACGTGTAACCGAGGTCTTTGACCGATTGCAATTCCGCAGTCTGAAATCTCGTGTTTTGGGTGGTTCGCAGAACTCCAGCACAACCGCCTCGGAGGCCGCCGCCGCCACAGCAACTCCGAATGCCTCACGCATCGAGAAAACGGCCCCCGAGCCCCGTCATATGGCCGATGAGGAACTGGCTGCATGGTTGAGCGCGAACGCACATCACCGCATTGCCATGTACATCGACGGAACCGTGGACGAATTCGTGGTGGGTTTGGCAACCGAAGACACCGCAGTTCGCACTGTTCGTAAATCAGATTCACTCGATCACGACGCTCTCGTTTCATGGCTGAACAGCGAAGCGCCCAAGGTGGTGTTCGACGCACGTTCACTCCTCCGTTTCCTGGCGCGCACGGGAATAGCTCTCAACGGAATTGTTCGTGATGTCCGTTTGGCCGCCTGGATTGATAACACCATCGCAAAATCGTTGGCATTACCCGATATTGCGCGTGAACTCACCGGGCTCGATGTTCCCACCCCTGACCCAGATCAGTTGGTTCCCGATACGAATCCGAATGATGCCGCTGTCACCGCGTGGATTCTGACTCAATTGGATGTTGTGTTGTCGGATCGTCTCGATGTCGGTCAGCGAGGCGTTGAATCCGAGATTGAACTTCCCCTCATCCCCATCCTGGTCGCCATG
>CALBMG010000142.1 GCA_937896185.1 uncultured Microbacteriaceae bacterium
ACCATCCAGCGCCTTGATGGCACAGGTTGTCGCGACACCCTCGGGGCTTCCGCCCACGCCGTACGACATGTCGATTCGGCTGTCGCTGCGGGCCGCATTAATTCCCGCAGCCACGTCACCGTCCAGAATCAGACGAGTGTGGGCCCCCGCCGAGCGAATCTCTTCAATCGCCTCGGCGTGACGAGGGCGGTCGAGGATCGCCACACGAATTTCGGACACCGACTTCTTTTTCGCCTTCGCCAGTTCTCGAATGTTGTCGCCCAATGACTGACCGAGATCCAGCACGCCGACACCATCAGCGTTCGACACCAGCTTTTCCATGTAAAACACGGTCGAGGCGTCGAGCATCGAACCACGGTCAGCGACAGCCAACATCGAGATTGCGTTTCCGCGTCCGGCGGCGGTCAGGCTGGTGCCATCGATGGGGTCGACCGCGATGTCGCACTCGGGGCCATATCCGTTTCCCACAACCTCGCCGTTGAACAGCATCGGGGCGTTGTCCTTCTCGCCCTCACCGATCACGATGGTGCCCTGAAAGTTCACCGTTCCCAAAAATTTGCGCATCGCATCGACGGCTGCACCGTCGGCGGCGTTCTTGTCACCACGTCCCACGTACGGCATTGCGCGAATCGCCGCAGCCTCAGTGGCGCGAACGAGCTCCAGCGCCAAGTTACGGTCGGGGTGTGAAAAAGGGGTCTCCATGGCATTCGTCCTTTCGTGGTCCGAACGCGCAGGTGGTGGTCCGCGCTCTCTCAGCCTAACCCAGGTCGCAGTTGGCTAGACTGGAGGCGCCGTAAGCACCCCACCACCAAGGAGCATCATGCCTGTCGCAACACCGGATCAGTACGCCGAAATGCTGGACACCGCGAAGAAGAACGCCTTCGCTTTCCCCGCATTCAACGTGTCTTCATCGTCGACCATCAACGCCGTTCTTCAGGGCCTCGCCGAAGCCGGTTCTGACGGCATTCTCCAGGTCACCACGGGTGGTGCTGACTACTTCGCCGGCCACACCGTCAAAGCTCGCGCCACCGGCGCTCTCGCAATGGCTCGTTACGTCCACGAGGTAGCTAAGAACTACGGTGTGACCGTTGCTGTTCACACCGATCACTGCCCCAAGGACGCACTTGACGGTTTCGTTATGCCCCTGATCGCCGCCAGCGAGGAAGAGGTCAAGGCCGGACGCAACCCCATCTTCCAGTCGCACATGTGGGATGGTTCCGCTGTCCCCCTGGCCGAGAACCTGCGCATCGCCGAGGACATGCTGAAGAAGACCAAAAACATCAACGCAATCCTCGAGGTCGAAATCGGCGTCGTCGGTGGCGAAGAGGATGGCGTCAGCCACGAGATCAACGACCAGCTGTACACCACCCTTGAGGACGCCATTGCGACCGTCGAGGCTTTGGGCTTGGGCGAGAACGGCCGTTACATGGCTGCCCTGACCTTCGGTAACGTCCACGGCGTCTACAAGCCCGGCAACGTCAAATTGCGTCCCGAAATCCTCGCCGACATCCAGGCCGGCCTTGCCGCCAAGTACGGCACCGGCCCCAAGCCCATGGACCTGGTGTTCCACGGTGGCTCGGGTTCAACGAACGAGGAAATCGCCGAGGCTGTGCGCAACGGTGTCGTGAAGATGAACATCGACACGGACACCCAGTACGCCTACACCCGCGCCATCGCGGACACCATGTTCAAGAACTATGACGGAGTCCTCAAGGTCGACGGCGAGATGGGCAACAAGAAGGTTTATGACCCTCGAGCCTGGGGCAAGATTGCCGAGACTGCGATGGCTCAGCGTGTTGTGGATTACGCGAACCAGCTGGGTTCGGCGGGCAAGTCGATCCACTAGTCGCTACATATTTCGGAGCCCCGCACAGTGTGCGGGGCTCCGTTGTTTTACACGTGTGGAATGGACGCGCGAGCACGGCGAACGTGCCGGCGGGGCTACACCATACACGGGCCGCCAGCGTGCCAGGGGCGCTAGTTTTTGCGGCCGCCCAAGGCGCGCTCGTCCTGTTCGCCGTCGGCGTTGATTCGCAATTCCTTGGGCAGGCTAAACACCAGGTCTTCGGTGGTGGTGCGCACCTCGGCGACATCACCGAAACCGGCTTCAGCAAGGTCGGCGAGCACGTCCTGCACAAGCTGCTCGGGGACACTCGCGCCACTCGAAATTCCAATCGTGGACACACCAGCCAGCCATTCTTGGCGAATCTCGTGCGCGTAATCCACACGGTAGGCGGCGCGGGCGCCATACTCGGCGGCCACCTCGACGAGTCGAACCGAGTTTGACGAATTCGCGCTGCCCACGACGATGACGAGGTCGCATTCGGGTGCGATCTTCTTGATCGCCACCTGGCGATTCTGTGTCGCGTAACAAATGTCGTCGCTGGGCGGGTCCTGCAAGTGCGGGAAACGTGCACGTAACCGGGCAACGGTGGTCATGGTTTCGTCTACCGACAGTGTGGTCTGCGACAGCCAAATCAATTTGTCCGTCTCGGGAACCTCCACCGTATCGGCGGCATCGGGGTCGTTGACGAGGGTCGTCTGTTCGGGAGCGTGCCCCATCGTTCCCTCGACCTCTTCGTGGCCTTCGTGGCCGACAAGCAGGATGTGGAAACCTTGGCGCGAGAAACGCTCGGCCTCGCGGTGCACCTTGGTGACGAGCGGGCAGGTGGCATCGATTGCCAAAAGGTTGCGGCTTGCCGCACCCGCCTTAACTGCAGGGGAAACTCCGTGCGCGCTGAAGACCAGGTGCGCGCCCTCGGGCGCCTCGTCAACCTCGTTGATAAAGATCGCGCCTCGGGACGTGAGCTCACGCACAACTTCGACGTTGTGCACGATCTCTTTGCGTACATAAACGGGTGCACCGTATTGGTCCAAAGCTTTCTCGACCGCAATCACCGCACGATCGACACCGGCGCAGTACCCACGTGGTGCTGCAAGCAGCACACGTTTCGGCGACTCGGTGGGTTGCTCGATCAGCGCGCTCTTTCGACGAGCTGACACTGCAGTGGGAAAGAGTGCTTCGTTTCCGTTGCTGACCTGGTTCACCTGTTCAGTCTAACTTTCAGCCCAGCGCGTGGTGGCAGTGTTAGCGGGCGACGGCCAGTTCTTCGACGGTCGAGTACACCGTGGCGCCCTCGGCCGAGTTCACGGTGATACGGAATGCTGCCGCGCCCACGGTGGTGGTCACCTCGAGTGCGATGGAGTCGGAGCCGTGAATCCAGGTCAACGAAATCGAATCCGTCGAGGTCTGTGCCCAACTGAACTCGCCCTCGAAGGCAGGGTTCTTGCGCAGTCGAGCCAGGGCGATGATTGCCTGCGGGACAGGGGTGGCCAGCGCCTCGGCGATTTCTTCGGGAGTGTAGTGGTGACGGTTAACGTCACGGCCCTGTCCCGATGCCTCGAAAAGTTTGACGTCGTCCATGCCGTTGAGCAGACCCACGTAATAAACCTGGGGCTCGCCGGGAAGGAAGAACTGCACGGCACGAGAGGCCACGTATGCGACGTCGTCAGCCAAAATGTTGGGCAGTGTGGCATTGATCTGGTGGGGCAATGTGAACCATTGCGGCACCACGCTGGCGATGTTCGAGTGACCGCCCGTGTTCTCGGCGGCGCGTTCAAAGATGTACGCCATGTCGTCCTGAGAAATCAGGCCGGGTCGCCCGCTGATGGGGCCTGCGTCGATGACGCCGAAACCGTCGTGGGTGTCGAGCACGTTGAGGCAGTTGCTTGGGCGGATCGCGAACCAGTCGCCCAGCTTGTCGACGGTGCCGGTGAAGAACGAGTGCAACAGCAGCGGTGCGGTCTGGAAGTCATAGATGAGGTCGACCAAGGGGGCAATGGCCAGCTGCTGAGTGTAGTGAGCGTGGACTTCAACGAGCACGCGCATGCCATATGAGTGAATCAACTCGGTGAGCTCTTCGACGAACTTCAGGGTTTCGTCGGTCATGAACGAGTCGTTGCCGGGGGTCTTTACGGCGTATCCGATGGCATCCAGACGGATTACCTTGACGCCACCGCTGGCGAGCGCCTCGATGACGCGAACCAGGTAGGCCTGGCCGGCGGGGTGGTTGATGTCGATGTCGACCTGGGTCGGCATGAAGGTGGTCCAGACCAGTCGGCGCACACCGTTTACTTCATATGCGGTGAACGGCAGTCCGGGTCGGGGGCGATAGAACGCGGTGATGTCGTTTTCGTTTCCGCCGTTGGGGAACACGACGTCGAAGGTCAGGAACATTCCGTCGTATTCGGATTCCGTTCCCTTGGCCTGCCAGTCGAGGAATTCGGGGGAAAGGGATGATGCGTGGTTCACGATCAGGTCGGCGGTGACCTCGTGGGTTTGCGAGATGCGCTTGAAGTCCGACCAGTGCCCCAGGCGGGGGTCAACGATTGTGTGATCAATCGGGTCGAATCCGGCATCGTCGCCGTCGTAGGGATGGAAGAACGGCAGGACGTGAATTCCGTCGAAATCGGCGAGGGGCCCCGCAAGGAGCTTCTCGATTTCGCCCAGGTTCCCGCCGACGCGCTCGGCGTATACAAGGATGCTGGTGCCTGACATAAAACCTCCACTACACAGAAAGTCACGCGGTGGTGGACGCGTGTGTTTCAACATTAGTGGATGTGCATGCAAACGGTTACATGTCGACGCACCCCGCTAATCTGGTCGTTATGAGCGAACCTGGCGATCAGATGGGTGGCATCCCCGTGATGTCGGTCTCGAATGTCGCTCAGAGCATGCGCACGCACATCAATGCTCTTCCTCCAGTGTGGATTGAAGGGCAACTGGCATCGTGGAATGTTCGCAACGGACATGCCTACGCCAAGCTGAAGGACGTCACCGAGGACGCGACAATTTCGGTCACAGTGTGGCGTTCCGTGCTCGAGTCACTGTCGGAACAATTCGCCCAAGGCGACAAGGTCCGTGTGCTGGCAAAACCCGACTATTGGGTGGCCGGCGGCACCCTGTCGTTCACCGCAAAGGACATGCGACACGAAGGCCTCGGCGACATTCTGGAAAAGATTGAACGGCTCCGTCGACAGCTCGCCAGCGAAGGCTTGCTCGACGAATCACGCAAGAAGCCCCTGCCCTTCCTGCCGTTGTGTATCGGGTTAATTACGGGCGCGAACAGCGACGCCGAAAAAGATGTGCTGACGAATGCCCGTTTGCGGTGGAGCGACGTTCAATTCCAGGTCGTACACACTGCGGTGCAGGGCGAAAATTGCGCACCACAAGTAGCCCGTGCCATTGCCGAACTCGACGCTGACCCCGAAATCGATGTCATCATCATCGCTCGAGGCGGCGGGGACTTCCTTCACCTGTTACCGTTCAGCGACGAACTGGTGGTGCGGGCTGCGGCGACAGCATCGACACCCATTGTTTCGGCAATCGGCCACGAAAACGACAGGCCGTTGTTGGACGAGGTCGCAGACCTGCGAGCCTCGACGCCTACCGACGCGGCGAAACGTGTTGTGCCGGACGTGACACAGGAACTCGCGAATATTTCGAGCGCCCGGTCACGTATCACGAACGCGGTGGGGTCGAAACTACGCACAGAAACCGACCACATCGCCCAGCTTCGATCCCGGCCGGTCATGGCAAACCCGGCCGTCTACCTTGAGCGTCACGAATCCGACCTGCGTAACTATGTCCACAAGGGCGCGACATTGATCGACCGCGTACTCGAACGCGCAACCGCCGAAACCGCACAACTATCCGCGCAAATGCGCGCACTTTCGCCCCAGCACACCCTGGAACGCGGGTACTCGATCGTTCGCGGCACGGACGGTGCCGTGATTTCGTCGGTTGCGAACATCGCCGTGGGGGACGCATTCACGGTCCGTGTTGCCGACGGAACCATCGACGCCACGGTTGCCCAGACGTCACCCTCGAACGCTCGATGAACAGTTCCCCAACTCACGCCTCACCCCACCTACGCGAACGGTAACCTAGAAATATGGCCACGAAACTCCCCGCAATCGACACTCTGACCTATGAACAAGCCCGCGACGAACTCGTTGTGATTGTCCAGTCGCTCGAGGCAGGCACCGCATCGCTCGACGAATCCGTGACGCTGTGGGAACGTGGCGAAGCACTGGCCGTCCGATGCGAGGAATGGCTTGTCGGTGCACGGGCGCGACTCGAAGCCGCCCGAAAGACCGCCGAATGACAGAACCCGTCGTCGACAAGGCGGCATTGCGCCGGTCACGTCAAACCCCCACCAACCTGATCCTGTCGCTGCTGGCGTCACTCGGAATTGTTCTCTTCCTCGTGCTGGTTGTGGTTCGCCCCGAAACACCCGCCGAGGACAAAGCCGTGGATTGGCACACTGCCGCCGCGGCAGCACAAGCAACAGTGACCGACACGGTCATCATTGACCCCGTGCTGGGTGACGACGCGTGGGCTAACCGTGCCGAGCTCACAGCGGGCGACCCCGCAGTGTGGAGCATCGGCTGGGTGCACAACGACACCAACGGCAACCCCACTCTGTTCACCGCAATGGACCAATATTTCGGCAATTTTGATGTGTCCGACATCGTCGGCGACACCGCGCCGTTCGCCTACCAACCCTCGGCGGGCATCAGCTGGACTGGGTACGACCGAATTTATTCGGCGGATCCCGGCAACCACGCGTGGGTGTGGGTCACCGAATTCGACGGAAACACGATAGTTGTATCCACGTCAGATGCCAGCGAAAACCCCACCGCATCCCGTGCCATCGTCGACGCCATCAGCGCGTTCCTCACCACGAACGGAGCAGCCTCATGACCGGACCGCTTCCCTCCAACCCGCGCGAAGCATGGGACGACCTGAAGGCGGGAAACGCAAGATTCATCTCGGGTGAACCCGCGCACCCCCGCCAAGACGTCGAGCACCGCGCCGACATTGCGGGCGGACAGACCCCCCACGCAGCACTGTTCGGATGTTCGGATTCCCGACTGTCCGCTGAAATCATTTTTGACTGCGGACTCGGCGACCTCTTTGTAGTCCGCAACGCCGGTCAGACGATTTCCCAGTCGGTCATCGGCTCACTCGAATACGCGGTGAGCGCCTTGGGCGTGCACCTGATCCTGGTGCTCGCACACGATTCGTGCGGTGCGGTACAGGCTGCGGTGGATTCGCGACTCGAGGAAACACCCGATGTTCCTGTCAACGTCCGCGGCATCATCGACACGATTCAGCCCGCAATCGATCGCGTGCTCTTGGCGAACGGCACCACCGATGTACGCCAGATTGACCTCGACCATGTGGGCGAGGAACACCTGCGCGACACCATCGCCGAACTTCTCGCCACCAGCGAACTCATCACCGAAGGCATCGCCAGCGGTACGCTTGCTGTGGTGGGAGCCACCTACAACCTTCGCGATGGCCGCGTCTCCGCCTCCGTAGTCATCGGCGATATTCACTAACACAGGAGTTTCAACGTGACCGAATACCGTATTGAACACGACACCATGGGCGAGGTACGAGTCCCCGTCAACGCGCTGTACAGCGCACAGACCCAACGTGCTGTCGAAAACTTCCCCATCAGTGGCACCGGCCTAGAATCCGCACAAATTGTGTCGTTGGCACACATCAAGCGCGCCGCCGCGATTGTGAACGAACGACTGGGCATCCTGCCCGCAGATATTCGTGACGCCATCGTGTCCGCCGCCGACGAAATCATCGCGGGCCAGCACCACGAACACTTCCCCGTCGACACCTACCAGACCGGCTCGGGCACCAGCTCGAACATGAACATGAACGAGGTGCTGTCGAGCCTCGCCACAGCACGACGAGGCGCACCGGTTCACCCCAACGACCATGTCAACGCCTCGCAGTCATCGAACGATGTATTCCCCACATCGGTGCACATCGCCGTCACCAACGCCTTGGTCAATGACGCAATCCCCGCACTGCGCCACCTCGCCGACGCACTGGACGTCAAGGCCGAGGCCTGGAAATCACACGTGAAGCCGGGTCGCACCCACCTCATGGACGCCACCCCCGTCACCCTCGGACAGGAATTCGGTGGCTACGCCCGCCAAATCCGCCTTGGCATCGAACGCATCGAATCGACCATCGTGCGCGTCGCCGAAGTACCCCTCGGCGGCACCGCGGTGGGCACCGGCATCAACACTCCCCTGGGCTTCTCGGCTGCGGTCATCGCAGAGTTAGCATCTGCGACAAAACTCCCCATCACCGAGGCCTTGGACCACTTCGAGGCTCAGAGCGCACGTGACGGGCTGGTCGAAGCATCGGGCGCACTGCGTGTCATCGCCGTGTCACTGACCAAGATTTGTAACGACATCCGCTGGATGGGCTCTGGCCCCAACACCGGTATCGCCGAAATTCACATCCCCGACCTGCAGCCCGGTTCATCGATCATGCCCGGCAAGGTCAACCCTGTCGTCCCCGAGGCTGTGCTTATGGTGTGCGCACGCATCATCGGTAACGACGCCACCGTCGCTTGGGGTGGCGCCAGCGGCGCATTCGAACTCAACGTCGCCATCCCCGTCATGGGTACCGCACTTCTGGAATCGATCCGACTGCTGTCGAACTCGAGCCGGGTGCTCGCCGACAAGACTGTCGACGGCCTTCTCGCCAACGTTGAACGTGCCGCGGCACTGGCCGGAATGTCGCCCTCGATTGTGACGCCCCTCAACCGCATCATCGGCTACGAAGCCGCCGCAAAGGTCGCCAAGCACTCGGTGGCCGCCGGGTTGACCGTACGCGAGTCGGTCATCGACATGGGATTTGTCGAACGTGGCGAGATCACCCTCGAACAGTTGGACACCGCCCTGGACCTTCTGTCGATGACCCACCCGGGCGTCGCACAGTAAATCGACGCTGCAACGCAGTGCGCCCCGGCCAATTAGGTCGGGGCGCACTGCGTTGACGGTTTATGCCGCGTCGAGGGCGGACGCCAGTTTCGCAAAGAAAACACGGGCCCGCAGAACCGCGACCAGGGTGAGAATGTCGGAAAACAACCAGGCGACAAGCACTACGACGAACGTGCCGATGTCGAATGCCTCTCCCGCCAGCCGTAACGTCGTCTCCATGCGGAATGCTTGTGCCGAGATTAGCCCCGAAGCGGCCCACGGGATCCAGAACTGCAACGAGAGTTTGATCATGTCGGCGCGACCAGACTCAGCGGTTTCGTTGATCAGTGCTCGATACATCCGCAGCGGCCAAAACAGGCTCAGAATGGGCACAAGCGAACCCACGATGGCCATGTACGGCGTATGTTTTCCTGTGAAATGTGCCGACCCCGCAGCCAACGACGTGAACCGATACAGCACCACGATCAGGGTCACTGTGACGAGCAAGTTTGCGGCAACCGTCCCGTAGTCGATGACATCGTCAAATTCGGCGAGCATCGTGATGGCGTCATCAAAACCGGTGGAACCGTTCAGGTATGCCCACGTGACGACGGTGTAGATCGTACCTACAACGACCGAAATGCCGAACACTCCCGCCGCAATGAAGGCAATGATCGGAAACCGCTCAATAACGCTCGTGTAAGTTTTCATGCCTTTAATCTAGCCAAGTTCATAGGCGTCCAGAAGGTCGGTGACCAGTGCGGCAATATCGCTGCGCTCGCTGCGTTGCAACGTGATGTGCCCAAACAGGCTTTGGCCCTTCAGCGCCTCGATTACGCTAGCGATTCCATCGTGGCGGCCCACTCGAAGGTTGTCGCGCTGCGCCACATCGTGCGTCAGAATTACGCGAGACTTTTGCCCAATACGCGACAATACCGTCAGCAGCACGTTGCGTTCCAACGACTGCGCTTCGTCCACAATCACAAACGAGTCGTGCAGCGAACGGCCTCGGATGTGTGTCAACGGCAGCACTTCGATCAGTCCACGATCCATGACTTCGTCCATCACGTTGTCGCTCACGACCGAGCTCAACGTGTCAAAGGTGGCCTGCGCCCACGGGTTCATTTTTTCTTCCGCATCTCCGGGAAGGAAGCCCAGTTCCTGGCCACCGACGGCGTAGAGGGGACGAAAGACTTGGATCTTCTTATGCTGGCGTTTCTCAAGCACAGCCTCCAGCCCCGCACATAACGCCAACGCGCTCTTGCCCGTCCCCGCACGCCCACCCAAGGAGACGATGCCAATTGAGGGGTCCAGCAGCATGTCGATTGCCAGGCGCTGTTCAGCACTGCGACCGTGTAGCCCAAACAAGTCCCTGTCGCCGCGAACCAAATGGATACGGTTGCCCGGTTTCACTCGACCCAAAGCGTTGCCACGGTCGGAATGAATCACCAGATTCGTGTTCACGGGCATTTGTGCGATTACGGGACTGATGAGTTCTTCATCGTCATATAGGTCTGCCATCGCATCAGCGCTGATGCGAAGTTCCTCCGTGCCGATCCATCCTGAATCAACGGCGAGCTCTGCCCTGTACTCTTCGGCAGCGAGCCCGATGCTGGCGGCTTTGACGCGCAGCGGCAAATCCTTTGACACCACGACCACGTCGTTGCCTTCCTGGGACAGGTTCAACGCGACCGCAAGGATACGGGTGTCGTTATCCCCCAACCTCAGACCGCTGGGCAGTGCCGCATCCGAAGTGTGGTTGAGTTCCACCCGCAACGTGCCGCCCTCGCCCACCAGCATGGGCATGTCCAAACGCTCATGCGTGTTCCGCAGATCGTCGAGCAGTCGCAGAGCCTGACGCGCAAAATATCCGAGTTCGGGGTCATGTCGCTTCTTTTCTAGTTCGGACACCACCACGACGGGCAACACAACTTCGTGTTCATCGAAACGGAATATCGCGCGGGGGTCGCTCAACAGCACCGAGGTATCGATGACATAGGTGCGCACTGTCACCGA
>CALBMG010000143.1 GCA_937896185.1 uncultured Microbacteriaceae bacterium
TCTCGATTCCAGGCTCCAAGATACCGATGGTGCGCTTCTTCTCGTCAACCTCGTAGTCGACCTCGGGAACCAGAGTGGTCGCGATTTTGGCGAACTCGAGGAACCAGCGGTTCGCTTCTCCCGATGCGGGACCCGAAATGATTAATGGCGTGCGAGCCTCGTCAATGAGGATCGAGTCGACCTCGTCCACGATCGCAAAGTAGTGGCCGCGCTGCACCATTTCTGCACGCTGCCATGCCATGTTGTCGCGCAGATAGTCGAAACCGAATTCATTGTTCGTTCCATACGTAATGTCGGCCAGGTACTGCTGGCGGCGCTGTTCGGGAGTCTGACCGCTGATGATGCAACCGGTCGACATGCCTAAAGCGCGGAAGACGCGGCCCATCAGTTCGGACTGGTACGACGCCAAATAGTCGTTGACCGTGACGACATGCACACCGCGGGCGGGAATTGCATTGAGGTACGCGGCGAGGGTTGCGACCAGGGTCTTGCCTTCACCGGTCTTCATTTCCGCGATGTTGCCCAGGTGCAGCGCGGCGCCACCCATCAGTTGCACGTCATAGTGGCGCATACCCAGCGTGCGGGATGCGGCCTCGCGCACGGCCGAGAAGGCTTCGGGCAACAGGTCATCCAGGGTTTCGCCGTTGGCGTAACGCGATCGCAGTTCGACAGTTTCGTTGCGCAGTTCTTCGTCGCTGAGTGCCTTGTAGGCCTCTTCGAGGTGGTTGACCGCTTCCGCGAGGGTCTTCAGTTTACGAAGGGTTCGTCCCTCACCAATCTTGAGAACTTTCTCGAGAAGGTTCGCCACGGGGTACTCCATTCAGTTTCGCGCAACACGGTCATCGTGGTGCGACACACAACGGTCAAGCCTGTCGGTTTAGTCTACTTTGTTGAGCCCTGTACCGCTCATGCGTGTGCGCCTGCGGCGAACCACAGGCGCACACTCATCCCCTTTACTCGTCGAGTCGGATGACTCCGTAGTTCCAGCCCTTTCGGCGGTACACGACCGAGGGTGCGTTGGTTTCGGCGTCGAGGTACAGGAAGAAGTCGTGCCCGACGAGTTCCATGTGGTCGACGGCTTCGCTGGCGGTCATGTGGGTGGCGGCGAACGATTTTTCGCGGATCACAATCGGACTGTCGGTTGCGGTGTCATCAACGTCGGACTCGATATCGGCCTCGGTCACGACGGGCACGGAACCCGTGATCGGTGTGAGCGCCACCTCGGCGAATCCGTGGTCCACAGCCTCGCCCAACGACGTCATGTGGTGCTGCTTGCCGCGGTGGATTTTCCGTTTGTCCTTCGCTCTGCGTACACGCTCGATGAGCTTGTCGATCGCCACGTCGAACGCCGAATACTTATCGGCAGCCCCGGATTCTGCTCGAATCACGTGAGAGTGCCCCCGGATCGTGAGCTCGACCCGGTCATCATGGTGGTTTCCGTTGGCGTCGTTGTGCCGTGAAACAGTTACTTCGAGGCGGTCGACCGCCTTATCGAGGTGGTCAATTCGTTCCGACTTCTGGGCAACAAAGTCGCGAAAACGGTCAGACAGGGTGATGTTACGACCGGTGATGGTGATTTCCATGACAACCTCCTACCAGAGCGCCCGCCGGATGCTCAGGCGGTTGAAACGCCTACTGTGGTGTTCACACTATTCCCAAACTTCGGAAATGTGCTCGACACGCCATAAGAATTTTCTGTGAATCGCTGAGGGCGAACAACGGCGAGCGCCGCGGCGGCGATAACCACCCCACCTGCGGCCCGAATTGCCGTGATTGCGGCAGTCATCGTGGCTCCTGTCGTGATGACGTCGTCAACGACGATGACACGTCGCCCTCGCAGGTCGAAGTGTCGGGCGACGGTCATGCTTCCGCCTCGGTGGCGCTCGCGTTCCTGTCGACTGCGCCCGTGTTGGGTGCCGCGGTCAGTGAGTTTCAACGCGCCGACCGTGCGAATACCGGTGCCACGCAACACGGCATCGACCACTGTGAACCCCCTGCGTCGCCAACCCTCCCGCGAGTTGGGTACGCGAACGATGACAATATCCGGGGCATCGCGCAGTGACATCGCGAAATCGGTGGCGAATAGTCGAGCTGGCCGGGTCATGCCGCGGCGTTTGATGGCGATGAGGGTTGCCCGGATCACCCCCGTGTAGACGTAACAGACTCGCAGTGGAACACCTCCAGGCAGAACCAGTCGACCCACCGGCCGCTCGATCGCACCAGCACATGTGGCGCACAGCACACCCCCGCCAAGACCACAACCCCGACAGTTCGAGAGGTGACCCCACCACCGAATCGCTCTGTTCATCGACCCAGAGTGGCAACAACTCCCTTACTCTGGTTCCACACGGCCACAATTGTGGACAGCGCGCTGAAAAGTCCTGCTGTTAGCGTTGGGTCGCGATTAGTGTTGCCGTCACACCGGTTGACTGCCAGCCAGCACCGCGCGGCTGCCACACCATGCCCTCGTCGGTCAGCACCGTCACACCGGCACGACCATCGTTACCACCGACGATTGCCAGGGGCTGACGCGGTTGCCCCAGCGTGACCGTCATTCCACCGACAGAGGCCAACGCCACGAACTGGTTTGTACCGTTTACGGCCAGAACCGCAATCTGTGTCGAACTTGCCCATGCGATATCCGTGGCACTGTCGGCGTCGATATCGAGCTCACGGAACGAACCAACGGAAATGGGAACCCCCGAGTCAGAACGCACGATCGATGCGACATAGAGCTTTGCGGAAGTGCCCGTATCGACGAGCACGGCCAATCGCGAGTTATCACGGGCCACCTCCAGCGCCGTCACCGAGGCGGTCGACGGCCACACTCCACGGAACGTGCGATGCACGTCGCCCAACGTCACCGAAATTTTGTTACTGCCCCGGTTAACCCACCACACTGCCTTGTTGTCGTCAATCTGTGGTGCAACCACGGACGGCGTCGAACTGATACGGGTGCGGCTGTCGCCCACAAAATAGACGCCCGAGGCCGTGCCCACGGCGGCGAAACCCGCGCTGTCATACGAAACCGATAGGGGCGAGATCGACATGATCCGCTCACCCAAGTTGCCCAGCGGCTCGACCTCACCGGACTGCACACAACCGAGCGTCCCGTCCACCACAGCAAGCGGCCGGGAATCCACAGTGGGTTCGAGCAGGTCCGTGTTGATGATGTACGGCTGCACATCCAACGTGGTCTGATTAATGCTGAACGACACCGATGCGATGCCCGAAATTGATTGCAGGCTGCTGGCCATCTGGGTCAACATGGCCCGCTGGTCATCCGTGGTGCTGCCGAGAATGTCATTCGAAATATCGACGGTTGCGCGCCCATTGACAACACTCACGGGTGCAGTCACAAGGGTCGTCGTCGCGGGGAACGCACTGATGGCACTCGACAGGTAGGGGCTCGGTCCACCAATCACGGCGCGCGCCACACTCGTAACCGGGTCACCCTGGCGGGCAAACATGCGCACATCGGGGATCAGGTTATTGCGACCGGCATCGTAAAAATACAGGGTGTAGGCCTGGAAGGCCGCAGCAAACGTCACCTCGGACAGCACGACAGCGTCCGGAAGTTCGGAAATTCGCCACTCGCCATCGATCTGTTGGAAGGTGAACCGCAGCGTCTGCACCGAACGGTCCGACTCGACCGCATAGTTTCCATCACCGGTCACACGGGCCGCGACACCAAACGAATAGCTCAGGGTCGTCGCACCCTCGGACTGCATGTCCCACACCGAGGTGCGCACGATGGTTTCTGCCGCCGGATTCCAGTCCGCCGCAGCCGCCTTAGTCAAATAACTGCGGGCAATACTGTAGCCATTCTGCGCAGCGGACCCCGCCGCCACAAAGCCCTCAAGGATTTCCTGCTGAGTCGCCCCCTCGACCGGGCCGGAGGGCAGGAACTCGAAATCTTGGGTTTCCGGTTCCGTCAGCGGTCCCCCAACTTTCACGGGACCATAGCTCGGCAGCGACGCACAACCCGACATCATCAGGGCCAACACGAGTATCAGCAACTTACGCACTGTGGCCTCCTTCGGGCAAGGTCGGCGGAAGCGGGAACGGCGACACAAAAATTTCGCCCTCACTCACACGGGGCAATGTCAGACGGAAGCAGGCGCCCTTGCCCGGTTCACTCCACACATCGATCATTCCGCCATGCAGTTCGGCGTCGCCCTTGGCGATGGCCATTCCCAGTCCCGTGCCGCCGGTCGTGCGCTGGCGTGAGGGGTCGGCGCGCCAGAAGCGGTCGAACACACGCGTGATATCGGTGTCGTTCATGCCGACACCGTGATCCCACACGGCGATGGACACAGCGGTCTGATTGGAGTCGACGATGATGTCGATGGGTTCACCCTCGCCGTGGTCGATGGCATTGCCCAAGAAGTTCGTCACAATTCGTCGAATGCGGCGCGAATCAACATCGATGCTGCCGTGCCCACCAGGTGCGTGGACTCGCAGTTCACTGCCCTTGTTATCCGCCAAGGCCTGCATGCTTGCCACGGCCTCGTTCACGAGAGCGACGGGCACCACCGGGTCTTTTTCGATGGTCGCCGCACCTGCGTCGTAGCGGCTGAGCTCGATCAACTCGGACAAGAGGTGCTCAAAGGTACCCGTTTTTTCGTGCAGCAGCTCGGCGGCGCGGGCCGCATCCTTGTCGAACTGGTCACGCCGTTCGTACAGCATGTTGCCCGTGATCTTGATGGTGGTCAACGGTGTCCGCAATTCGTGTGACACGTCGGACACGAATTGTTGTTGCAACGATGACAGTGTTGCCAGTCGCACAATCTGTTGTTGGATGGCCGACGCCATCTTGTTGAACGAACGAGCCAGCTGGGCGACAATGTCGTTTCCCTCCACCTCGATGCGTTCATCCAAGGCGCCCGCCGCGAATCGTTCCGCCGTTTCCGCGGTTGTCACAATCGGGCGAATCGATCGCGTGGTCACCCAGTACACGATGAATCCGACCACGAGGACGAAGAACCCGGAACCGACGACCAGTGTGCTCTGAACGAACTGCAGGGTTTCTTGAAGGTCGGCCAGGTCGTACACGAGGTACAGCTCGTAGGCTCCCGCAGTGGGCACACTCACCCGAGCACCGGTCACAATAGCGGGGCTGCCGCCGGGAAGTTCGACGGGCTGAAAATGCACGACCTCGTCGTCGGTTCGCACACTGTTACGCATTTCCGATGACACCACGTCGAGCGGAAAACCCACCGACGAGGTCGACATCATCGTCTGGTTGGTGACCTGACCGGGTGTGCGCAGGATGGCGAAACCCACCAAACCGGGAGATGCCGTGGTCGCGCGAATCGTGGTCTGTGCCGCGGCATTCGCACCCTCGACGTCGATATACCCCGAGGAGTCCAACGAGCCGTCAAACAGTGCCTGCACGCTGGCAGTCACGCTCTGGGTTTCGGCAATGGCCTGGTCGCGCCTCGAATCAAAAAAGTTTCCCTGGATGATGATCGTCATGTACGCACCGATGATGGACACCGCCAGCACAGACAGGGCGATCGAGATGGTGACCATACGCAAACGCAGGGACACGCGCCACGAATCGAGGAGCTGCTCCCATTGACGCCCCAACCAGTGGGTCATCGCGTGATGGGATCGCCGGCGCGATAGCCCACGCCGCGGACAGTGACCACAATTTTGGGGTCCTCGACGTCGAGTTCCACCTTGGAACGCAGGCGCTGCACGTGCACGTTTACCAGTCGGGTGTCGGCCTTGTAGTGGTAACCCCACACCTTTTCCAGCAACGATTCACGGCTGTAGACCTCGCCCGGGTGTGCGGCCAGGGTGTGCAAAAGCTCAAATTCGAGTGGGGTGAGCGAGATAGGTATGCCGTCGCGGGTCACCACGTGCGCCTTCACGTCAACGATGATGTCGCCGATTTTCAGTTCCGGGCTGGTCGATGCGACGGGTCGACGCATGCAGGCACGAATTCGGGCGACCAAAACTTTTTCGTTGAACGGCTTTTCGATGTAATCGTCGGCGCCGGCTTCGAGCCCTGCGATGATGTCTTGCGGGTCGGTCCGAGCGGTCAGCATCACGATGGGGGTGCCACTGGTCTGACGGATCCGCTCGCACACGTGAATTCCATCAAGGCCGGGAAGGTTCAGGTCGAGCAGGACAAGGTTGGGCTGGTATTCGGCGAAAACATCGACGGCACTGAGTCCATCGTTCGCTGCCCGAGTGTCAAAACCTTCGGCGCGCAACACCATGTCGACAACTTCGCAAATTGCGGGGTCATCGTCGACGATGAGAATTTTTGCTGTCACGCGTCACCTCTCGGATTTGTTTCAGAATAACGGCACAAACGCTTAGGCGCGAATGAGAGCAAGCACCTCGTCGCGGATTTTTTCCATCTGGGCAACGGTCGCACCCTCGGCGTTTAGTCTCAGCAGGGGTTCCGTGTTCGACGGCCGAACGTTGAACCACCAGAAATCGCGGGTCTCCCCCTCGACCGGAGGCAACGAGACCTCCGACACACAGCAGGAAATCGTCAACCCGTCGAGGGTGTCCTGCACGCCTCGACCGTCGAATGCGGCACGAATTCGGTCGTAAGCGGCGGGAACATCGGTGACGGTTGAATTGATTTCACCGGACTGTGCATAGGGCGAGAACTCTGCGGCGAGGCGCGACAGGGGTTCCTGCTGGGCGCCGAACTCTGCCAGCACGTGCATTGCGGCGAGCATGCCGTTGTCCGCGGACCAGTAGTCGCGGAAATAGTAGTGCGCCGAGTGTTCGCCACCGAAGACGGCCCCGGTTTCACGCATGACGTCCTTGATCAGCGAGTGTCCGACGTTGGTGCGCACGGGCACTGCCCCGGCACCGCGGATGACTTCGGGCACAACGTGCGAGGTGATCAGGTTGTGCAACACCGTGATGGGGTTCTCGCCTTCGGCTCGCACGCGTGCGATT
>CALBMG010000144.1 GCA_937896185.1 uncultured Microbacteriaceae bacterium
TGGACTTCCCGGAGCCCGACACGCCCGTGACGCACACGAAGAGGCCGATCGGCAGGTTGAGCGTGACGTTCGCGAGATTGTTGCCGGTGGCCCCGGCGACGACGAGCACTCCGGGAATAGTTGCGGGCGCACCCACGACATCGGTTCCGCTGGCCCGGTTTCCGGTCGCGGCAACGATGAGCACGTCGTTGTCGGCGGCATAGCGGAAGGCGTCATCCCAGGTTGTCGGCCACCCCAGGGTGTTACGGGTAAAAGACATGACGATGATGTCGGCGCCGTGGTCGACGGACCATCGAATTCCGTTGGCGATTTGTTGGTCACTGGGTACAGATTCGATGAGCTCGAAGGACATGGACACGCTGAGAATTTTCGAGGCGGGTGCCACGCCGATGACGCCCGTGCTGCCCGCGGGCCGTCCTGCGAGCAGAGAGGCCACCATTGTGCCGTGTTCTCCGTCGAGCCCTACCGGCTCTTGACCATCGGGGGAGCCCTCGCCAGTCATGTCGGCTCCGCCGACAACAGCGCCGCGCAGGTCGGGGTGGTCGCCGTCGATGCCGGTGTCGAGTACTGCGATGGTGACGCCTTCACCGCGGGTAGTTTTCCACGCTTCAGAAATTCCGTAGTCGACGATCCACCATTCGGCGTCCCGATACACGTCGGCCGATGCCGCACTGGGTGCCGCGATGACGGCTGCCGCAGCGACGGCGAGGGCGGTTGTTAGCCGCGTGCGTCGGGAGCGCATACGCAGACTGTGGGGGTCCACGCGCAGTCGGCGAGGGCGGCGTCACCGACAGGGTTGACACCGGGTCCTGCGGCGAGCGAGTGGGCGGCGAGGGCGTGCAAGCACTTCACACGGGTCGGCATGCCGCCGGCGCTGATTCCGTCAATTTCTTCGACGTGGGCGATCGATTCGCGCACGTCCAGGTACGCCTGATGTGCAGCGGTATAGGCAGCGGCGAACTCGGGGTCGAGTGTCAGCTGTTCCTGCATTCGGGCCATGTACCCATTGGCCTCGAGGGTGCTGAGCGCCGCGGTGGCGCCCGGGTGGGTCAAATAGAAAATCGTGGGGAACGGTTCGCCGTGGCTGAGTCGGGGTTTGGTGACGACGACGGTCGGTGCACCACACACACAACGTGCACCAATTCCCAACACGTCCCGCATGGGCCGCCCCAGTTGCAGTGCACAGATTTCGAGGTCGCGTTCAGTTGCGGCATCCCAGGTCATTAGTTTTCTCCCACCGCTGCGGCCGCATACGAGCCAACCAGCGCATCTACCCAATTAATTTCTGTGGCACCGACGGTCTTGGGGGCAACCGTGCGGTCAATTTCGTCGACGGTGACATCGTTGACGATGAGGTACGAGATGTCTCCCGGGTACACGTACAGCAGGCGCTGACGGGCTTGAGCCTCGATGTATGCCGGGTCACTCCATCGCTCGATGTTGGCACGAATTTCCGCGAGGGCTTCGGTGTCGGCGGTCACCTGATGTTGGAGTTCCGAAATTCGAGCGCGCTGTTCAAACCAGATACTGACCGGTTCGAACAGTGTGATTACAGCCAAAATGGCCAAACCGACTCCGACGAGCCACACAAAACTGCTCTCGAGAGACAGCGCCCACTGAGGGGTTTTGGCTTGTCTCGACGAGTTCACCTTTCAAGGGTAACAAGTGCCGGCGCAAAAAATGAGAGGACCCGAGGCCGAAGCCTCGGGTCCTGACGTTCAGCGTTCGATTACGCGGTGAAGCGAGGGAACGCACTGCGGCCGGCGTACACGGCGGCGTCAGCGAGTTCTTCTTCGATGCGCAGCAGCTGGTTGTACTTGGCAACACGTTCGCTGCGTGCGGGAGCACCGGTCTTGATCTGGCCACAGTTCGTGGCCACGGCAAGGTCGGCGATTGTGGTGTCTTCGGTTTCACCGGAACGGTGCGACAGTACTGCGGTGTAACCCACGCGCTGCGCCTTGGACACAGCATCGAGGGTTTCGGTGAGGGTACCAATCTGGTTGACCTTGACGAGGATCGAGTTCGCGGTGTTGCGTGCGATTCCGTCGGCGAGGCGTGCGGGGTTGGTCACGAACAGGTCGTCACCGACCAGCTGTACCTTTTCGCCCAGTGCGGCGGTCAGAGCAGCCCAGCCTTCCCAGTCGTCCTCCGACAGGGGGTCTTCGATGGTAACCAGCGGGTATGCGGCGACGAGTTCCTGGTAGTAGGCCGACATTTCGGTGCTGGTCAGGTCGCGGCCTTCGAAACGGTACGAACCGTTCGAGAAGAACTCGGTTGCTGCCACGTCGAGACCCAGGGCGATGTCCTTGCCGGGGGTGAAGCCGGCCTTCGCGATTGCTTCC
>CALBMG010000145.1 GCA_937896185.1 uncultured Microbacteriaceae bacterium
GCTGTCATGCCGATTAGTCCCATGTTTGCGCCGATGAACCTCAACGGTTCAAGTTCCCAGTCGGGGGAGTGGTGCCCCACCCACGGAAGTCGTGTCAGGTGGCTGTCTGTTCGTGTGATCAGATCGGCGAGGGTGCGTCCCGCAAGGTTTGTGGTGGTCAGGCCGTCACCCACATAACCACCAGCGCTTCCGATGCCGGACTCGTGGTCATAGGCAACGTGGGCGTGCCAGTCGCGGGGAACGCCCAGTGGGCCACCCCATCGATGCGTGACTTCAAGCGTGCCGGCCTGTGGGAACATCTCTGAGAGGGTCCGCTCGAGGTGCCCAAACACAGCAGCGCTCTGGTCGTATTCGGGTTTGATCGTGGAACCCAAGTGGTATCGCGCGCCACGGCCGCCGAATGCGAATCGATTATCGGCGGTTCGCTGGCCATAAATGATGAGGTTGCGTCCATCACTGAAGGTGTGGCCGTGCTGTAGGCCAATTTCGTCCCACACGGAATCCGGCAGGGGAGCAGTGGCGATCATCAAGGAGTACAGGGGCAGAATGCGCCGATGTGTCTGGGCAATCGAGGCGCCGTAGCCTTCGGTCGCGTTGACGATGTGGCGCGCTGTCACAACACCGCGGTCGGTAACGACACGACCCGAGCTCCAGGACTCGACGGTGGTGTGTTCATAAATCGTGGCCCCGCGCTGTTCGACAGTCCGAGCCATGCCGGCCACAAGTTTCACGGGGTGAATCCGCGCACAGTCGTGGGTGAACGTCGCGCCTCGAGCCCCAGCGGCGTGAACATGGGAGGCATCCACCCAGTCGAGCGCGTCGATTCCGAGGTTCTGTGTTTCGGTCACTTCGGCACGCAACATTTTCTCTTGAAGCGGTGTGCGTGCATAAATCAGGGTGCCGACACGTGCAAAATCACAATCGATGTGTTCTGCCTCAATCACGCGACCAATTTCGCCAATCGAGTCGACCATGGCGTCACGCAAGCCCTTCGCTGCGTCAAAGCCGTACTTCGACACCAGAGCGCTCGTGGTTTGAGGGAACAGGGCACTGGCCCAGCCACCGTTTCGACCCGAGGCGCCAAATCCGGCGACGTTCTTGTCCAGCAGGGCTATACGCAGTCCGGGGTCGCGTTTCTGAAGATAGTACGCGGTCCAGATACCCGTAAGGCCGGCGCCGATGATAGCGACATCCACCACAGTGTCGCCATCCAGCGCCGGCCTCGGGGTAACCGATTCCGGAACCGTGTCGTTCCACAACGAGACGGTCGGAGCTGTCATTACAGCAGCTTGCTTGCTTCGGTCAAGACTTCGCGCAGGATGCCCTCAATCTCGGTGAACTCCGACTGACCGATGGTCAGCGGGGGAGCCAACTGGATTACGGGGTCTCCGCGGTCGTCTGCGCGGCAGTACAGCCCAGCCTCGTACAGAGCCTTGGACAGGAAGCCGCGCAGCAGGCGCTCGGATTCGATTTCGTCGAAGGTTTGCTTAGTCGCGCGATCCTTGACGAGTTCGATGCCATAGAAGTAACCAGCACCGCGAACGTCACCGACGATGGGGATG
>CALBMG010000146.1 GCA_937896185.1 uncultured Microbacteriaceae bacterium
CAAAGGCATACAATCCCCTCTTTATTTATGGCGGATCGGGTCTGGGTAAAACCCACCTGTTGCACGCAATCGGTCACTATGCACAAGGTCTATTCCCTGGGGTCAAAGTTCGTTATGTCTCGAGTGAAGAATTCACAAACGACTACATCAATTCGATCGCCGCAAACCAGATGGCAGCATTTAATGCGCGATACCGCGAAGTCGATGTCCTTCTGATTGATGACATTCAGTTTCTTCAGGGTAAAGACGCCACGCAAGACACGTTCTTCCACACGTTCAACACTCTGCACGAGCACGGCAAGCAGGTCGTTATCACGAGTGATTTGCCGCCTAAACAGCTGACGGGTTTTGAGGATCGCATGCGCAGCCGCTTTGGCTGGGGCTTGATTACCGATATTCAGGCACCCGATTTGGAAACTCGTATCGCCATTTTGCGGAAAAAAGCAATCAACGAACATCTGGGAATTGATGACGATGTTCTGGAGTACATTGCGACGAAGGTGTCGTCCAACATTCGTGAACTTGAGGGAACTCTGATTCGCGTCACGGCTTTTGCCAACTTGAATCGTGTGCCCGTAGACCTGGGGTTGGTCCAAACGATTCTGAAGGACATGATCACTCTGGAAGATGGCGACATTTCTCCAGTAGAAATCATCGAACAAACCGCACAGTACTTCGAATTGTCCATCAATGATCTGTATGGCCCGTCACGTGCGGCCGGCATTGCCACGGCACGACAAATTGCTATGTATTTGTGTCGCGAACTGACATCTTTGTCGTTGCCGAAGATCGGTCAGTTGCTTGACCGCGACCACACGACCGTCATGTATGCAAACAAGAAGATTGCAGATCTGATGAAGGAACGGCGTTCGATTTACAACCAGGTCACCGATCTGACCCAAATTATCAAGCAATCAAAGCGATAAATCGAGTTAACCCACAGCTTTATCCCCATACTTGTGGAAAACTGCAGCAAATTCGTGGAAAAAAACTTTTTCCTGTGCAAAACCAAGTAAACACGAGTAATTACTCACGAGTTCTTCCCAAACTCCACACAGGTTTTGGACAACTTTCACGGATGTAGTTCAGCCAGATATCAACTATCCACCGAAGTTATCCACATATCCACCGACGTTAAGAGTATGAGTCTTTACTTACAGAAGAGGCTCGGATAAATAACGAAACAGCATTTTGAATGTCGGCCCGCTGTGCCAGAATTAGACACCGAATGAATGACAAGAGGTAAATCGTGAAATTCCAATCGAACAAGGACGTCCTTGCGTCGGCGATTATTTTTGCCACCAAACTCATCGTGGGAAAAAATTCCAACCCGCTTCTCTCGGGTATCCGGATTGAGGCAACGTCCGATGCCGTAGAACTCTCGTCATTCGATCACGATGTTTCGACCAAAACAACGATTGCTGCCGAAGTCGATGCTCCCGGTGTTGTATTGGTTTCGGGCAAAATGATTTCCGACATCGTCAGCCGTCTGCCTCACGAACAGGTGACCTTGAGCCTTGCTGACGGAAAATTGTCGATCGCATCGGGTTCCGCAAAATTCTCGTTAGCCACAATGCCAGTTGCGGACTACCCCAACCTTCCCGAGCTTCCCCCCACTGTGGGAACCATCGATGGCGAAGACTTTGCGCAGGCAATCGCACAGGTCGGTGTCGCTGCATTGCGTGATGACGGACAGCCCGCGATCGGAAATATTTCGGTCGAACTGTCAGCCGACACAATTTCGTTCACGGCAACGGACAAGTACCGTATTGCTTCACGCGATATTGCATGGAAAAAGTCGGGAATCACCGATCCGCTGCAGGTTTTGGTTCCGGCACGTGTGCTCACAGAAGTGGGAAAGATGTTTCACCAGAACGACGAAGTTAGCATTTCGTTGTACACCAGCGGCGAAAAAGAAATCATTGCTCTGTCGGCCGGTGACAAGGTTGTCACCTCGAGCCTTGGTAAGGGAATGTTCCCCCATGTACGTCGTCTGCTGGATGACAAGGGACACGGAGAATCTTTTGCAATCGTCTCAGCCTCCGAACTGATCGATGCTACTCGCCGAGTTTCGTTGGTTATCGACAAAGACAACGCACTGCGCTATTCCTTTGACGAAAACGGTGTTCAGTTGGACGCCGTTAACGGAGAAAATGCACAGGGATCCGAAACTGTCGACATTCACCTCGTTGGTGAACCCGTTGTTGCCTGGTTGAAGCCAAAACTCTTCATCGATGGACTGGCCGGAGCCCACAGCCAATTTGTCCGTTTGGGTTTCACAGCATCAAGCGAACCGGGCAAGGCCGGCCCCGTCTTGTTCACGGCACACACCAGCCGAGATGATGCATCGGTTCACACGTCGTACCGCTATTTGATGCAGCCCAACCTGCTGCCCCGCTAGGTCACACGATGAGAATCGCGGGGGTTCAGCTTTCCGCATGGCGTAATTACGACAATCAAGTCGCCGTATTCGAGTCTTCACCCACGATTTTGATCGGGTCCAACGGTCAGGGAAAAACGAATTTCGTCGAAGCCATTGCCTATGCAGCGCGGGGTAAATCACATCGCGTGTCCGCGGATTCGGCCCTGGTCGGCGCCGGAAAACCCGAGGCTCACCTGCGGATGCGTGTCGTCGATGGAAATCGAACTCTTGATGTCGATGTTGCGGTCAAATCCAGTGGATCAAATCAGGTTCGACTCAATGGACAACCGTCAAAAAAACGCGAGTTGATTCGTTTATTACCCGTGGTGATGTTTGCGCCGGAAGATATGGACATTATTCGTGGTGAACCACAAGCTCGCCGCGATTTTCTCGATGATGTCCTCGCGCTGGCTACCGCACGGTTTTCCGGGGTCTTGAGCGACTACGACAGGGTATTGCGTCAACGCAATGCGTTGTTGAAGAGCCTCAAATCACACAAATTAGACGCAGATCTGTCAACCCTGGATGCGTGGACCGAAAACCTCATCGTATTGGCCGGCCAAATCATCCGGGAACGCCGCCGAATTATTGATCGAATTTCGCCAGATTTCGCGCGCGACTACGTCGCGATTGCCGGGGGTTCTGCGGCGGCCGGACTGAGCATTCAGGAAACTGTGGGTGAAGATTGCCCGTCTGCACAAATCGAGGAAAGGCTTCGAGAACTTTTCCTCAATAAACAGAACGAGGAACGCGAGCGCGGGACGACACTCGTCGGTCCGCACCGTGACGACCTGGTGATCACTCTCAACGGTTTGCCGGGGCGAACTCATTCCAGCCAAGGCGAAGCATGGTCGTTGGCCATTGCTCTGCGGCTTGCGATGGTGGACATCACCCGCGAAACATCGACGGTGGGCGATCCCGTCGTCATTTTGGATGATGTGTTTTCCGAACTCGATAGTGCACGACGTGAACGGCTCGCCGCACATTTGAGGGACATTGAACACATCATCATCACCGCGGCCGATGAATCCAGCCTTCCCGAGAGCTTGGGCGGAACGCGTTACCGGGTTTCCGGCGGGGTGATCGAACGTGAGTAGCCACCCCGAGGAACCGTCGCGTCTGTACCTGCACATCGTCGAAATATTCAAGGGCGAAAAGCGTGCGCGCAGACCCAAAGCGAAACCCGTTGTTGGTTCTATGCCTTTTGACGAGGGCCGTGACCCCAGAACGCTGGGAATGATTCTCGATAATGATGCTCGCAGCAAGGGGTGGGCTGTCCACATCGCACGCGCGACGATCATGGAAAACTGGTCCAGTGTGGTCGGCGAGGATGTCGCAGCACACACGACGCCAGAGATTGTGGACGACACTTTGGCCATCCAGTGTGACTCGTCAGCATGGGCGACACAGCTGCGAATCTTGCGCGCTGATATCGCGACCGAATTACACAACCGTTTTCCCGATGCCGCGATACAACAGGTCGACGTAATCGGCCCGGGCGTACCTCGTCAAAATTACGGCCCACGAACCGTCAAATGGCGCGGTCCGCGCGATACTTACGGCTAAGCCACGTATTTTGGTCTGCACCCGTAATTCCGGCGCGCTACAGCGCGAATTTCCGGTTAAATGGGGGTCCTCCGCGGTAGACTGAACGCAGTGAAGTGGGCCGAAATTCGGCCTGGGACGCGCAGGAGACACACATGGCTACGGATACCGAAACCCAGGCAAATAACGAAGAATACGGCGCAGGAAATATTCAGGTCCTCGAAGGACTTGAAGCTGTTCGTAAGCGCCCCGGTATGTACATCGGATCCACGGGTGAGCGCGGTCTGCACCACCTTGTATACGAAATCGTCGACAACTCAGTTGACGAAGCCCTTGCCGGTCACTGCAGTCACATCGATGTGTCGATTCTTGCCGATGGTGGTGTTCGGGTGGTTGACAACGGCCGCGGAATTCCCGTCGACATCCACCCCACTGAAAAGAAGTCAACCGTCGAGGTTGTTCTCACGATTCTTCACGCCGGTGGAAAGTTCGGCGGTGGCGGATACGCGGTATCGGGTGGTCTGCACGGTGTGGGATCGTCGGTCGTCAACGCGCTCTCCTATAAATTGCAGGTCGAGGTGCGCCGCCAGGGCCACATCTGGTCCCAGTCCTTTGCACACGGTGTGCCCGATGCACCCTTGGCGCAGACCGGGGACACCGATGAAACCGGTACCACCATCACGTTCTGGCCGAACGGCGAAATTTTTGAGACAACGGTCTTTGACTACGAAACTCTGCGTACCCGTTTCCAACAGATGGCATTCCTGAACAAGGGTCTGTCGATCACCCTGACCGACTACCGCGAACAGAACGACGACGGAACAAACCGTTCCAACGTGTTCCTCTACGAACGCGGACTCGTGGATTATGTCGAATACCTCAACTCGGCGAAAAAGATCGAGGTCGTGCACCCCGAAATCATTTCGTTCGAATCCGAAGACACCGAACGCCGAATTTCATTGGAAATGGCGATGCAGTGGACGACCGCGTATTCGGAAAGCATCCACACCTATGCAAACACGATCAACACCCACGAAGGTGGAACGCACGAAGAAGGTTTCCGTGCAGCACTGACCTCGTTGGTCAACCGTTATGCACGCGAAAAGAACATTCTACGTGACAAAGACGAAAACCTGTCGGGTGACGATGTGCGCGAGGGTTTGACCGCCGTAATTTCTGTGAAGCTGGGTGAACCACAGTTCGAAGGTCAGACCAAGACCAAGCTGGGAAACACCGAAGCCAAGTCTTATGTGCAGAAAGTTGTCGGCGATGTACTCGGTGACTGGTTTGATCGCCACCCCGTCGAAGCAAAAGACATCATTCGCAAGGCAATCCAAGCCGCAACAGCTCGAATGGCCGCTCGAAAGGCTCGCGAAAACACACGACGCAAGGGTCTGTTGGAATCCGGCGGCATGCCGGGCAAGTTGAAAGACTGCCAGTCAAAGGAACCCTCGCTGTCGGAAGTCTTCCTCGTCGAGGGTGACTCGGCTGGTGGTTCGGCCGTTCAGGGCCGAAACCCGGAAACACAAGCCATCTTGCCGTTGCGCGGCAAAATCCTCAATGTCGAAAAGTCGCGACTCGATCGTGCCCTCCAAAACCAGGAAATTCAGGGCATGATCACCGCGTTCGGCTGCAACATTGGCGAAGAATTCGATATCGAGAAAGCCCGGTACCACAAAATCGTGCTGATGGCCGATGCTGATGTCGACGGTCAACACATCACGACATTGCTGCTAACTCTGCTGTTCCGTTACATGCGCCCGTTGATCGAACACGGCTACGTGTACTTGGCACAGCCGCCCCTGTACCGACTGAAGTGGTCCAACGCCGAACACCAATACGTGTACTCGGACCGCGAACGCGATGCGCTGCTGGAAGACGGACTTGCTAACGGCAAGCGAATCCCCAAGGACAACGGAATCCAGCGTTACAAGGGTCTGGGTGAAATGAACCACCAAGAACTCTGGGAAACCACCATGAAGATCGGAAGAGCGTCGT
>CALBMG010000147.1 GCA_937896185.1 uncultured Microbacteriaceae bacterium
CCCGCGTTACCGCCGTGAGAGGGCGGCGTACTAGGCCGCTATACGATGGGGCCGTAAAGCAACCTCGTCAGTATGCCACACCGTGACGGGGCTGCGCAAACTGGGATGTCAGCGCACGGCAGCGGGCAGTACGAGCAACGCGCCGGGACGAACCTCGATGTCACAGGGCAGCGGTCCGATGCGTTCCCCGTCGGAATACCCGATCAGTGCATCGGATTCGATACGAATGCTGCGGGCCTGACGAATCACCACTCGACGGTCTGCCACGTGCTTGCCGGTGAACACTTTGGGGAAGATGCGCAACAGGCCCAATCGTGAAACTGGCCGGACGATCATGACGTCCAAAAGTCCATCATCCCATCGGGCATCGGGACAAATCAGCATGCCGCCGCCATACCGATTGTTGTTCGCCACGGTGAGCAATACGCCCTGCTCATCGGCGGTTTCACCGTCGAGGGTCAGGCGATAGTTGATGGGTTTCAGTCCCGCGAGCTCGAGAAGCATGGCCACGATGTAACGGTTGGGGCCGGTCGGCCACGACATGCGGTTGGTGCGTTCGTTGACAATTCCGTCAAACCCTGCGGACACTGTCGAGATGAACCATCGGCTGACCCCGCCGAAGGTCATGATTCCGGCATCGATGCGCTGCGCGGGCCGGTCGAGTGCGTCGATGATGGCGTCGATGCCCGCTGTGGTGTCCCCCTCCGGCATGTTGAGCATGCCGCACGCCGTGTCGTTTCCGGTGCCGCTGGGCATGATGGCGAGGGGCACATCCGTTTCTGCGCAGGCATTGGCACCCAACTGTGCCGTTCCGTCGCCGCCGACAACAATCAGTGCGTCGATTCCGTGACCCACAGCTGTCCGGCACGAGGCCAGCAGCTCATCGTATGAGTCTTCTTGGATGACTTGCACGGTTCGACCCGAGGCGCGCAGCGCGTCCACCAATGCCGGCCCGATCTCGATGCCCGACCCCTTCGATGCGGAGGGATTGATGGCAACGGCGACGTGCACGCGCAGGGACTTCAGTGTCATGTGACGATACTGGCACATGGTTTCTGTGACGACGTGCAGGATGGCGCACTATGTTGGGGAGCGCATTCTGGGGCATTGCATTGGTTCGAGTGGCGGCGTGCACCGAATGTGCGCACGCTTTTCGACACTCCGAGGTTGTCTACATGCGGCGATTATCGTGACGGAAATTTAGGGTAATCGCATGAGGGTGCTGATCGCCATGAATGCCCTAAAGGGCACACTGAGTTCTGTCGCAGCGAGCATGGTGGTCGCCCGCACGTGGCGGCTCGCGAGACCCCTGGATTCGATTACGGTTCTGCCCATGGCGGACGGGGGCGACGGGACGCTGGCGGCAGCGGTCGCTGCGGGAATGGGCACTCTCAGTCAGCCTGTTACGGTGACCGGCCCTGACGGCACGCCCACCCAGGTTTCGTGGGTTGAACTCATATCTGGCGACATCCTGGTGGAGCTCGCCGCATCGAGCGGACTCGCGCTCATGCCACAACCCGACGCGATGGGAGCGTCCACTCGCGGGCTGGGCGAAACGATTGCGGCGGCCTGTGCACACAGACCAGAACGCAACTACACACTATTTATCGCCGTCGGCGGATCCGCCAGCACCGACGCGGGACTCGGGGCGCTGCGCGCATTGGGCCTTAGAACACTGAACGCCGCTGGTGTCCCTGTAACCGAAGGGGCCGCCGGCCTCGCCGACATTGCCCTCATCGACACAACAGAACTTGCCGCGCCACCCTCCCGCGTGATAATCCTGACCGATGTGAGATCACCCCTGCTCGGCGAGCACGGGGCACTGAGATTCGCAGCCCAAAAGGGTGCGTCGTCCGATGACTTACCGCGCATCTCCAAGGGATTACAGAACATCGTCGATGTCCTGCGTGCCGACGGCCACACGATCGCACGAACTCCCGGTGCGGGCGCTGCGGGCGGAACCGCCTTCGGATTTGGGGCACTGTGGAACGCGGACATCATGGATACCCACGACTTTTTCTTCCGAACTTTCTCGCTCGACTCAATCGTTGCCCTACACGACCTCGTCATCACCGGTGAAGGAGTGTTCGACAGCACGTCGCTGGCAGGTAAATCCACGGGACGGTTGCTCGCGGCTGCAGAAGCCGGCGGCACCATGGCGGCCGTGATCGCCGGACGATTTACGCACCACACGGATTACGCACGAGTTTTCGAGGTTCCGCTGGCGGATTCCGAGGCCTTGGCGTGGGCGCAACGCAACCCCGTCGAAGCGGTAGCCGGGGCCACGAAAGACTTGGCGAGAAAGTTCTAGAGAACCGATATTTGCTGGGGTGCCTGGACTCGAACCAAGAACAAAGGTACCAGAAACCTCCGTGTTGCCAATTACACCACACCCCACTGGCGCGACTATGTCGCGAGTTATTACATTACCGCATCATCCGGACGGTCACGAACCAAACAGTGAATTTGAGCCGAAAAATCCCGGAAAATCAGGGAAAAAATACCCTAGGCGAGCCCAACGAGCGCCCGGTTGATGGCGGTTGCGACCCGCTGGCCAGCGCCCGCGGCAATCATCAACTGCTGTGGACCCGGAGGCGTGATGTCCCCCACCGCCCACACGCCGTGTGCGCTCGTGCGACCCAAATGGTCAACGGTAATCAAACCATCGGAATCCGTGACCAGTTGCAACGGCGCCGCAAACTGCAGGTTGGCCGACCACTGCGGCCGCACAAACAGAGCACGTCGTTCGATCAGCTCACCGTCCGCAAACCGCACACCCGAAATGAAACCTCCCTGGCCGCCCTCGACGTCTCGAATTGGACGGCGATCCACGGTAATTCCCGCCTCGCCAAGTCGTTCCGCCCACCAGTCCGAGACACACTCGACACCGTTCGTGAACACCACCACATCAGAGGACCACTGCGACAGCAGCAACGCGCGCTCGGCAATGTCGTCGGTTTCGCCAATCAGACCGATTGCGGCGCCCTTGTATTCGTAACCATCGCATTCCATGCACGAATGAATGCTGGTGCCATAAAACTGACGCAGGCTGGGAATCGCAGGAAAAGACTCGGTCAATCCCGAGGCGATGACGACGTGCGCTGCACGGTACTGAAACCGCTCCCCCGAACGGCTCGACGCCGTGACAAACACGCCCGTTTCGTCGGTTACGACCTCAGTCACGTTCGCCGTGACGACGCTGACCTCGTCATAGGCCTCGATTTCTTCGCGTCCCAGTCGACGCAACTCCAAAGGAGGGACGCCGTCTCGTGTGATGAAACCGTGAGACTTCAATGACACCGCGTGCCGGGGCCGGTTTGAATCGATGACGACAATGGAACGCGCGGCGCGGGCGAGGTTCAGTGCAGCGGCAAGGCCCGCAGGCCCGGCACCGATCACAACAACCTCTACGTCAACCATCTAGATCAGTTTTCCTCGCAACAGGTGGATACGGTCGAGCGAAACCCGGCGACCCAGAATTTCCATCGATTCGAACAGCGGCGGGCTGATGCGGCGGCCCGAGATTGCGGTACGAACGGCGCCAAAAGCGCTGCGAGGCTTCAACCCCAAGCCATCGAGCAGGGTATCGCGCAGGGCCTGCTCGATGCTGGCCGTCGACCACGTGTCCAGAGCAGACAATGCCTCGTGCGATGCGGCGAGCACATCTGCTGCAGCAGAATCGAGACCCGCGAGGGCATCCTCGGCGAAATCAAAGTCAGTGCCCGAAACGAAAAGGAAGCGCACCATCTCGGGAATTTCACTGAGCACGGTCACGCGCTCGCGCACCAGCGGCGCAACCTCGATCAGTGTTGCCGTCTGAGTCGACGACGCGGGAACAGAAACCAGTCCGGCCTTTTGCAGGTAGGGCAGAACGCGCTCGACGAATTCCGGCTCGGGAAGCAACCGGATGTGGTCGCCGTTAATCGAATCCGCCTTCTTGAGGTCAAAACGAGCGGGGTTGGGGTTCACATCGTGAACATCGAAGGCGGCGATCATTTCGTCAATCGTGAAGACATCACGGTCATGGGAAATCGACCAACCCAGCAGCGAGAGGTAATTCAAGAGGCCCTCGCGAATGAAGCCACGGTCGCGGTGATGGAACAGGTTCGATTCCGGGTCGCGCTTGGACAGCTTCTTGTTGCCCTCACCCATGACATAGGGCAGGTGGCCAAATCGGGGCACGAACGTCGTCACGCCAATCTCGATCAGAGCGTGATACAACGCAATCTGACGAGGAGTCGACGACAGAAGGTCCTCGCCGCGCAACACGTGGGTGATACCCATCAGGGCATCATCAACGGGGTTAACGAACGTGTACAGGGGCTGACCGTTGGGACGAACCACCACAAAGTCGGTGGTCGCTCCCCGGGGGAAAACGATAGGCCCGCGCACGATATCGTCGAAGCCCAGCTCGACATCGGGGACACGCAGACGCAACGCCGGCTGACGACCCTCGGCGCGGTACGCGGCGCGCTGTTCGTCGGTCAGGTCACGGTCACTGTTGTCGTAACCCATTTTGGGGTCACGGCCGGCGGCAACATTGCGCGCCTCCATCTCGTCCGGGGTGATGTACGACTCGTAGAGGTGACCGGTCGCCAGCAGTCGCGAAATCAAGTCCTGGTAGATGTCGGTGCGCTGCGATTGACGGTAAGGCTCGTGCGGGCCGCCCTTGACGACCCCCTCGTCCCAGTCCAGACCCAACCAGCTCAGAGCATCGAGCAACTGCTCGTAGCTTTCCTCGCTGTCACGTTCAGCGTCGGTGTCCTCGATACGGAACACAAAAGTTCCACCCACATGCCGCGCATATGCCCAGTTGAACAGGGCCGTGCGGATGAGCCCCACGTGAGGGGTTCCCGTGGGAGAAGGACAGAATCGAACACGGATATCAGATCCGGTTGCAGTAGTGAAAGGCGTATCCATTTGCACCCAGTCTAGCGTCGGGGCTGGGCGCTTAGCGGGTTGAGTCGGTGGCGCGAACGCGGGCCAAGACCACCAGCAGCACCGTCGCCGCGGCAACACAGAGGATGGTGACGAGCGACAACCCGACGTAACCCATGACGGCCACGGCCGGGCCAGCGAGTGCGCCAGCGGCGGCACCCGACGCGCTCATAACCAGGTCGCTGCGGCCCTGGATTCGGGTCTTGTTTTCCGCAAAACAGGTCTCGACGACCAGCGTGGATCCCGCCACCGTGTTGGCGCTCCACCCCAGCCCCAGCAGGAACAATCCCACGGTGACCAGTGTCTGGTTTTCGGCAAACACGGCGGTCACGACGAGGCTGGCCAACAGGATGGCCTGGCCCACAAACATGACCCGCACGCGGCCGATGCGGTCGGCGAGAATTCCGAATACCGGCGAGAAGGCGTACATTCCGGCGACGTGCAAACTGATTGCAAAACTGCTCGATGCGAGGCTCGCCCCATGATGCACAAGGTGAACGGGCGTCATCGACATGACCGCAACCATGGTGGCGTGACCCAAACCGATGGCCGCAATGATGAAGAGGACACGTCGTTGCACCGGCCGGCTGAGGTTCTCGGCCGCGGCCGCGTGATCCAAGCGAAGTTCGCGACGAACGGCGAGCGGGTCGGGACGCAGCCCCACAACATAGACGACCGTCGCACACAGTTGGGCGGCAATCGTGAACAGGAATGGCCCCGTCATATGGGGCATACCCAGGGCATCCCCCATATCGGCACCGATGCCGTTGAGGTTAGGGGCCGCAACGGCACCGATTGTGGTCGCCCACACGACGATGGACAGGTCGCGCCCACGAGTGGCCGGGGTCGCCAGGTCAGTAGCCGCGAAACGGGCCTGCAAGTTGACTGCACCGCCGACTCCAATAGCCCCGAGCCCCAGCAATAACACAGGCAAGCTCATCATGGCGCTCGACGAGATGATAATCAACGCACCGAATGCAGCGAGATCGGAAGAGCACACGTCTGAACTCCAGTCACTAGCTTG
>CALBMG010000148.1 GCA_937896185.1 uncultured Microbacteriaceae bacterium
AAAATCACCCGAGTGGTCGTTGTCGCCCTCAGCGGATACTCGGTTTCGGCCACTCTGGCGATGTTCCTTCTCGGCGTGGTGCGTCTCGCCAGCGAGCCGCAGAAAGCCACCGATGCGCTGGCAGTGCTCGATTTGATTCCCGCGGCGACGGGCGCTGCTGCGGTGTCGCTCGTCATGTCGACTGCCTTTATCGGTCCGACAATCTCCGCGCTGTCTCACCGCAACGGCGAAAAGGGTGCCATCACGGGACTCGTGATCGGCAGCACGCTGGGCCTCGCCACGTCGGTAGTTCTCATGTTGTCCCTGTCGATGTCCCAGCAACTGGTGAACGTGTCGGGTAACCCTGCACTTCTGTTCGGAAACGTTGGGGGTCTGGAACTTGCCATCGTGTTGTCGGGTCTAATCGTCGTGGCGCCGCTCGTGCTGGTCATGGTTCTCGTTGTCCGTTCCGTTGCTGAGTCCCGGGTTGCTGCGACCACATCGACGGTTGCACGACGCACCATTGTGATGGTTACCGTGGCAGTTGCGGTGATCTCGGGCTTGCTCATGGCTCCAGAATTTGTAACTCACTTCCGTGATCGACCCTGGTTGGACAGCGCGTGGACGGTCGCCGGCGTGGGAATTGCGGCCATGCTGGGTGCGATTGGTGTGGAATCGTTCGTCCGTCGTCGCATTCCAGTTCGCACTTCTGTCACCCGAATCGTGCCCGTAATCGGCGTCGTGACGGGATCACTTGCGGGAATCTCACTGACGTCGTTCGCCGCATGGGGTAACACCAGCATCGTAGAAATTTTCTGTGCCGCACAGGGGTATCAGATTCACGCACTGCCGAGCCTGGCTCCGGTGATTGCACTCGCGGTATCGGCGCTGATCACCGTCACTGCTGTGACGACGGTGCGCACCCACGAAACTCCCACCACGTCAAACCCCGACGATTCCGTTGCCTCATGACGACGGTGGGGGACGCCCTGCACGTGATTGAACGCCTGTGGCCCGAGGCGGGTGCCGAGGCATGGGACGCACCGGGACTGGTGACTGGTTCACGCGATTCCGATGTTGCACGGGTTCTGTTCGTTGTCGATGTCACCCAGGCGACAGTCGACGAGGCTATTGCGCGCGAAGTCGACCTCATTGTGTCGCACCACCCATTGTTGCTGCGTGGAGTTACGACTGTTGCCGAGGATCGATTCAAGGGATCGCTCATCACACAGCTCATCCGGGCAAACTGTG
>CALBMG010000149.1 GCA_937896185.1 uncultured Microbacteriaceae bacterium
AGACCCGATTGCTCGGCTGCATCAGCGTAGGACGGAAGTGGCCAACCCGCGGCCTGCAGGGTGGTCGCGGCAGTCGCATCGATTCCGGTTGCGCCGTTCGCGTTGAGCACCGTAATGGTGACCTGTTCGAGTTCCTCGGCGGACAGCTCGCCCGGCGAGACCGCTGCGGCCGCGGTTTCCGTCGGGGTCGGCGTCACACCGATGACGGGAATTTCAAAGTTCAAACGTGCGTCAATGACCGAAGTGACCGCCAAGGCACCGACCACCAGAATTGCGCTGGACCCCGCAACAGAAACCCACGGAATCCATCGTCGACGAGTGGTCGTCGCACGGTGTGCACCCACACGGCCGGGGGCCTGATCGACGGCGTCGAAACGGTCTGGAACCTGTTCGGTCATGCGGTCAACTCCCCTCGGCGATTCGTGAACGTCCCCGAGCCGCCCGAACACTCTCGAAGTGTTTGATCAGCACGGGGTCATAGCGGCGGGCCGCTTCCGTGTCCATTATTCCGTAGACCTTTTGGTAGTAGCGCACCAGCGCGAGATTCCATACGGAACGCACAAGAGATTCTTTGCGAGGCTCGGCGCCCCAGTGCGCGCGCTCGAATTCCAGCAAATCCATTTGGTGCGGTGTCAAACCCGGTTCCACCAGAACCGTCATTGACCGACCGAGCGGGTCGACGGCGGCAACAGGTTCACCGTCGACGATCAGCACAAACTCACCCGCCAGGCCCCGCTCGGCTGCGCGTTCGGCCAACCCGGGATGTACTGCAACACCATCCACGGACAGCCAGGTCACATCGAGTTCGGCCATCAGTTCACGAAATTCGCGTCGACGATCCGGCGTGAGATACACCAGTACCGCGGGCGATGACACGACGATGGTCGCGTCGGGTGCGGCAGCGCGTGCGCGGTCGACCGCGCCTCGAATCTCGTCCACAGCATCACCGGCAACAAGCGAAGGGCGATCGGCCCTGACAATATCTCTGGCCGCACGAACCAACCCCAAACGGTCCAACTGCTCCGGCCAGACGAGAGCCTCCAACCACGCGACGTCGTCGTCCGACCCCATATCGAGCGGGTTGACATCGATGCCTTCCCGCCACACCACCTGGGGAATTCGCGGCGCGTTAGCACCCCAGCCCGACACCGTGCAGTCAAGCACCACATCGGACCGGCCTGCGGGCGGATCGACGGCGATTGTGCGGCCCGGAGCCGACCAATGATACGAATAACGGTCGAGCATCAACCCAAAACCGGCCGAACATCCCACCTCGATCAACGCAATCGGGCCAAACACCGACTGCAAACCCGCCAGCACCAACGAACTGCGCCGAGGGTCATTGGTCTGGGTTGCGTGGGAAACAATGATCGCCACTATTTGATCCCACTCGTCGACAATACGATCGCGGACCTCAGAAAACGGGAGCTCGGGGACCCCAGAAAATCTCACACTGGCGAGCACCAAGGCCGGCTGGCGTTGCGCCGGCAACAGTTCGCCCAGCCTTTCACAGAGTTCGTCGTCCGCTGCGAAACCCAGAGCCCAATCCGAATACAGCGGCGACTCGGCGCCCTCGCCCGCAGCGAAACGCAACCACCATTGGCGTGCGTGATCGCTGTCGACATGACCCATAAACGCGAGTTTAATGGTGGGTATGTTCACAGAGTTTTCTGCCCCCGTACAACGCACCGATGCGGAATGGCGCGAACTGCTGGGGCCCGAGCGATATCAGGTATTGCGCCTCGCCGGCACAGAACGCCCGTACACCGGTGAGCTTCTCGAGGAACACCGTGCCGGAACGTTCACCTGCGCCGGTTGCGGAGCGGA
>CALBMG010000150.1 GCA_937896185.1 uncultured Microbacteriaceae bacterium
TGACCAGTGCGCCGGGCATCGACTTCACTTCGGGTTCCGCGGCTTTGCGTCGTGTGACACACCGTTTCTTGGCTGACGTCAACGGTCTGGTCGAATCTTACAAATTCAACGTCGTCGTCGCACGATTGATGGATCTCGTGAACCACGTTCGCAAGGAAATTGATTCGGGTGCTGGCGCTGCTGATCCCGGTGTTCGCGAAGCAGCAGAGGTCGTGACTTTGGCGCTGTCCATGTTCGCGCCTCATGCGTCCGAAGACATGTGGAATGCGCTGGGACACGAACGTTTTGTCGGGCTCCAAGTTCTTCCTGCTGTTGACGAAAGCCTTCTGGCCGAGACCTCTGTTGTGGCGATTGTGCAGATCAATGGCAAGGTCAAGGATCGACTCGAGGTGTCTCCGGCGATTTCAGACGAGGAACTGGAGGCTGCGGCGTTGTCGTCGGTAATCGTCAGTTCCGCACTTGCCGGAGCGACTCCTCGCACTGTCATCGTGAAGGCGCCAAAGTTCGTCAACATCGTGCTGTAATTCTGCACACGACTCATCAGGGCAGGGTTGTGCACACTTCACTTCCCGTGGGTTTTGTTCTGTATGACTCCGACCTATCGTCGGGGGATGGCTGAATGGTACGTACAACCCCTTACCCCTGAACGCTGGTCTCGCTTGCGGTGGTACGCAATTGGTGCTGGGGTCTTATTGCTTGCCGGCATCGCCGTGTCGGTGTATCCCACGGTTGCAGGCACAGCAAACCCGATTGAGACAATTTCCGTGCCCACGGAATCACCTGTAGATAACGCCCCGTTGTACATTCATGTCATCGGCGCAGTAGCCGAGCCTGGCGTGTACGAAATTTCCGCGGGAAGCAGGGTGACGGATGTAATTGACGTGGCAGGAGGCGCACTGGAATCTGCGGACCTCACCAGCATCAACCTCGCAAGAACGGTCAACGATGGCGAGCAAATCATTGTCGCCGAACGGGGTTCAGCATCGCAATCAACGGCAACACCAGCACGACTTAATTTAAATACGGCGACAGTGGTTGAGCTTGAAGCATTACCGGGCATCGGCCCCGCAATTGCCGCCCGAATTGTGGACTTCAGAGAATCACACGGAAGTTTTTCCAGTGTGGATGCGCTTGCCGAAGTACCAGGGATCGGCGCCGCAACTATCGACGAATTTCGCGACCTCGTAAGGGTCTGATGCGCAGGCTATTTGCCGCGGCCTTCGCCTTTATCTGGTGGCTCGGATGTTGGGTTTTTACCGGAGCTCAACCGATGCCAGAAGTGCCACAGGAGCCAGGGGCCATCCTCACCTTGACGGTGTTGACACGTGCGGACTGCACCCCTGAAACCCGCACACTTCCTGTCACAATCCACAGCGCATCTGGTGAATTCACCGATCGTCCGGAGGCTCGCGTAATCGGCGTGGAGTGCCAGAAGTCGATTCCCGCTTTTAGTTTCATTTCCTTTGACGGAGCAATCGCCGCTGATGATCGATTGGGCAGGTCGCGATTCGTCATCTTTCCGACGAGTGAACCCGAAGTTCTCAGCCTGCCTTCCGGCATATTGTCATGGGCCGGCTATGTCCGCGAGTCGTTCCGTTCTGCAGCTCGGCTGTTGCCGGGGGACGGAGGCCAGTTGCTGCCAGGACTGGTTGTAGGCGACACTTCGCTCGTGAGTGATTCGCTTACAGAGAGGTTAAAAAATACCTCACTCACGCACCTCATGGCTGTAAGCGGAGCGAATTGCGTAATCGTTGTGGGAATGATTTATGGGCTTGCGGCGATGTGCGGAGCACCGAGAGTGCTGCGTATTAGCCTCGCCCTGGCGGGGCTTGCCGTTTTTGTGGTCATCGTTACTGCTCAACCGAGCGTTGTTCGGGCTTCGATTATGACCGTGATCGGGCTTGTGGCTTTAGGTCTCGGGCGGTCCACATCCGGTGTCATAGTGTTGTCGCTCGCAGTCATTCTTTCGTTGATACTTGACCCATGGTTGGCGCGTGAGTTCGGGTTCGTCTTGTCGGTTGTGGCGACCGCCTCACTTCTCGTCCTATCAGCACCAATTGCTGCTCGAATTCCCTCGGCGGTACCTCGACCTGTGGCACTTGCACTGTCTGCTCCCGTCGCCGCGGCAGTCGGATGTCAACCAATCATCATGTTGCTCACACCGTCGATGCCGCTGTTCGGAATTTTGGCTAATCTTTGTGCCTCGCCATTTGCGCCGGTTGCAACCATTGTGGGCATGGCCGCAGCGTTGTTGTCAGCGGTGCCGATTGTGGGCCCGGTGCTCACCAGTGTTGCGTGGATACCTGCATCGTTGATTGCGCTCATTGCTCGGGTTCTATCCTCCGTCCCTGGAGCCTCAATTCCGTGGCCTTTGGGGGTCCTGGGCTTTGCGTGCGCCGCGCTGATGTCCGCGGGTTTGATCATTGCCCTGACGCGTTTCAGGGCTGGGCTCCTGCTGTGGTCAACCGGGCTAATTGTGGGTGCGAGCGTAACGGTTGGTGCTGGGCTCGTCGCCAGAGCAACTGTGCCAAGGGAATGGAGTGTTGCCCAGTGCGATGTTGGTCAAGGCGACGCCATGTTGTACAGACACGATGACCATATAGTGCTAATCGACACAGGGTTGGAGGCAGAGCCCATCACACGTTGCCTTGATTTGTTGGGCGTGACAAAGATTAACGTGTTGATTCTCACCCACTTTGATGCGGACCATAGCGGCGCCGCAACGAGCCTTAACAGAGACATCGATGTGGTTATTCATGGGCCAATAGTCGATGACGCAGATAAACGACTACTTGCAGATCTGCGATCGGATGGTGCATTTCTTCGGCAGGTGTGGGCGGGGGACCGGATCGCTGTCGGCACCCAAACAATTTCGGTCTTGTGGCCCTTTCGTGACATTGCTACAGAGCCCAGCAATCCCTCGAGCCTCGTGACGTTACTCGTTCCGGAACGTTGCACACGGTGCTTAAGCTTCGTGAACCTCGGCGATCTTCCCGCAGCTGAACAACGAAGAATGTTGGAACGCAAACCACTCCCGCAAGTTGACGTCATCAAGGTGAGCCATCACGGTTCCCACGACCAGTTCCCCGTGTTGTATCAGAGGCTTCACGCGGCGGTGGCGTTGATCGGAGTGGGCGTGGACAACGACTACGGTCATCCGACGGACGTCGCGCTCTCGATCGTGAAGTCGACGGGTTCGGCGGTCGTTCGAAGTGATCACCACGGAATCGGGCTCGTCGCCAAGGACGAGACCGGTGTGCTTCGCGTGTGGACGGAACGAGCGGGGTAGCCCGTCGTAAACTGACGACAGGAGGTCGAAGTGGCGAAAGCACCGGTAGTGCCGTGGCACGGCATGCGCGAAGCGCCCGTTGTTCTCGTCAGTGGCCCAGAGGATTACCTGGCCGATCGCGTTTTTCGTGAATTGCGCGACCGGGTTCGCACCATGAGCCCCGAACTCGAGGTCACCGATCTAGATGCATCGCAGTACACGCG
>CALBMG010000151.1 GCA_937896185.1 uncultured Microbacteriaceae bacterium
TTGATGGCGTTAACGCCACCACCACCAACGCCAACAACCTTGATAACAGCAAGGTAATTGCTCGAGCTTCCGGCCACGGTATCCTCCAACCTTCAGGTTTAACTTGAAGTCAAATCTTTTTGTGCCCTTTTCGGGCAGCACGAGAGTAGGCGAACGCTCACCAATGACAGCGGAGGCTCCTCCGCGTGTCGCAGAAATTACCGGCGAGGGCTGATCACAAGACTGTCGGGCGCCGAAACATCGATCGTGAAGTTACCGCCCTGGCTCGACACCGCCTTGATCGCCGACGACAACACCACCGACTTCAGGTCAGATTGCTCCGGAGAACCCCAAATGATTTCGTTACGAGAGCCCTTCATCGTGAACCGAACCGAGTCGTGAGAATCCGCCGCAATAACGTCAATCCGAGACCTCAGGTTAGGAGTCAGCGACAACAACACGTCGACAATGTTCGCGAAGTTGGGGTCATCGGGTGACGCAACTTTCATCAACGGGAGCTTCTCGGGCCGTTTGTTCGTATCCGCTATGACGATCCCTGCGGAATCCACCAATTGGAACAGCTTTCCCTTCTTCACCAGACCAATCGACTTGCGTTCGACCACACGAACGATCAGAGTGTGCGGCGGAACCAACTCGGTCGTAAATGATTCAATCCGTGGGATTTTGGCCAGTTCGGTCCGAATTTTGTCAAAGTCAATGAGTGCGAGTGGAACACCCAACTGGTCCTTGACCGCGGCAGTTACCGTTTTCGTGGGGAGGTTTTTGTTACCCACAACATCGATGGTCGTCAACGTCAACAAGGGGGATAGCACGATGCCAGCAACAATTCCGACAATTCCCAGCACTGAACCAAGCCACGTCAGAAGGATGCGACGCTTACGACGGCTGTGTTCGGTGAAACGACGGACCTCGGATGCCTCCGCCTTTTTACGGCGCTGCCGAATCTCGCGTTCCGACGGCAACGCGTGAGGAACCGGTCGTTTCATCGGCTCTCCAGAGCAGCACACACCTGCGGAATGATCCGATACACGTCACCACACGACAACGTCATAATGATGTCCCCGGGGCGGGCGTGGTTCGCCGCAACGCGAGCGGCATCATCCCAATCCGGGCAATAGGCGACCTTGCCGGAATCGCGGAATGCCGAGGACACCAGTGCGCCCGTGACCCCCTCGATTGGGTCCTCCCGGGCGCCATACACATCCAGCACCACGGTGAAGTCCGCGCCCGCCTCGTATTCCGTCGCAAACTCGGAAGCCATGGCTTGCGTACGCGAATACAGGTGCGGCTGATGGATGGCGATAACCCGGCCCTCGCCGACGACGCTGCGCGCGGTCGCCAACGCCGCACGAACCTCGGTCGGGTGATGGGCGTAATCATCAAAAACTCGTACACCGTCGATCGTGGCGTGGAGTTCGAAGCGTCGTCCTGTGCCACGAAACGCCGACAAACCCACAACCGCGGCAGCACAGGAAACTCCGGACGCAACCAATACAGCGACCGCACCGCATGCATTAATCGCGTTATGGCGACCAGCAACAGCCAGCTCGAGGCGGTGTGACTCCCCCGCATAGATAATTTGCGCCGTAACGCCCTGGCCCGAAGACACAATGTCCGTGATTCGGAAATCTGCCGACGCGGATTCACCGAACGTCACCACGCGGCTCGTAATTCGAGGCAGGATTGCGGCGACACCCGCATCGTCGCTCGACACCGCAATCGTGTGGGACACCGAATTGGCGAACAATACGAACGCATCATCCACCGCAGACTGCGAGCCATAGTGATCCAAATGGTCGGTATCAATGTTCGTGATGATTCCAAAGGCAGTGTCGTACAACAGGAACGAACCGTCCGACTCATCGGCCTCGATGACAAATTCGGATGTCGACCCCGCTGCTGCCGAAACACCGTAACCCGTGACAACTCCGCCGTTCACAAAACTCGGATCCGCGCCCGACTCACGCAGTGCGGTAACCACCATCGCCGTGGTCGTGGTTTTTCCGTGGGCGCCGGCAACGGCGAAAACCTGGTGTCCGGTCAACAGCCAATTCAATGCGACGCTGCGGTGTGCGACAGGAATGCCTGACGCTAATGCCCGCTGATATTCGGGGTTGTCTTCCCACAGTGCGCCCGTCACG
>CALBMG010000152.1 GCA_937896185.1 uncultured Microbacteriaceae bacterium
ATCGGCCACCGCTTCGGGGACGTCTCGAATCTGAATTGCGACCATGCATGCATTATTGCATGCGCCACCGACACGGAAAAGGGCCGAGGCGTCAGCCCCAGCCCTCGTCCGGTGAGTGTCCCGGGTGCGGTTAGCGCACAACCTCGGCCAAGGGCTTGCGGGTGCGCGGTGCGACCTCGCGAGCGGCCAAGGGCTCGGGCAGTTCGTCGGCTTCGGCACGAGGACCGACCGCCATCACGGAAACGATCTTCCACGGTTCCGCAATGCCCAACTTGTCCGCGATGACCGCAGCATCGAACCCACCCATCTGGTGCACGAAATACCCGTCCGCGGTGGCCTGGACCGAGAAATGTGCAACGGCCTGACCCAGATCGTATTCGGCGAATTTGTTCGGGGTGCCCTCGGCGTTTGCCGACTCGGCAAGGTTCACCACGAGAGCCGCCGCGCGGGGAGCCCATGCAGCGTTGTAACCGGCGAGGTTCTCAGCAATGACGTTGAACGTGTCATCGCCACGGTAACCGGCCACAAACAACCAGGGCTGCAGGTTGTTTGCCGACGGCGACCAACGAGCGGCCTCGAACGAGGCGGTCAGGTCGGCTGCCGTGACGACGGCTTCCTGGTCGAACGAGCGCGGGCTCCAGCGGGTTGCCAGTGCGTCGACGATGGGTACCGAGGTCTCGGCAATGCGGCTCATGGTGCTCCTTGAAAGGGTTGTGTTGTTCATGGTTTATGCGGCGGCGCCGACCGACAGCGATTCGCCGTCAGAGGCAACGTCAACCGCAACTGTTTCGCCGTCGCGAATATTCCCGGCGATCAAGGCTGTTGCCAGTCGGTCGTCGATTTCGTGCTGCATCAGTCGTCGCAACGGTCGTGCACCATATATCGGGTCGTAACCGCGTTCGGCCAGCCACACTCGGGCGGCCGGGCTCACCGACAGCGCCAGTCGGCGTTCCGTGAGGCGCGCCTCGAGTCGATCGATGGTGATGTCGACAATCTGAGCGAGGTCGGACTGGCTGAGCGGTGAGAACACGACGATGTCGTCGAGTCGGTTGACGAACTCGGGCTTAAACGCCTGGCGGACCGTCTCGTTGACGGCGCGTTTCTTCGATTCCCAATCCATGTCGGGGTCGATCAAATAGTGCGAGCCAAGGTTCGAGGTCAGGATCAGGATTGTGTTCCGGAAGTCAACAGTGCGGCCCTGGCCGTCGGTCAGTCGGCCGTCGTCGAGCACCTGCAACAGAATGTCGAACACTTCGGGGTGCGCCTTTTCGACTTCGTCGAGCAGGATCACCGAGTAGGGCCTGCGGCGAACCGCCTCGGTCAATTGACCACCAGCCTCGTAACCGATGTAGCCGGGAGGGGCACCAATCAGTCGCGAAACCGAGTGCTTTTCCCCGTATTCGCTCATGTCGATGCGCACCATTGAGCGCTCGTCGTCAAACAGGTAATCCGCCAAAGCCTTGGCCAGTTCGGTCTTGCCCACACCGGTGGGGCCGAGGAACAGGAACGAACCGGTGGGTCGGTTGGGGTCCGAAATTCCCGCACGTGTGCGTCGCACGGCGTCGCTGACGGCGGCCACCGCATCGACCTGACCGACGAGTCGTTTGCCCAGTTCACGTTCCAGTCCGAGCAGTTTTTCGCTCTCGCCCTGAGTCAGGCGGTCCACGGGAACACCGGTCCACGCGGCCACGACGGCGGCAATGTCGTCGTCGGTGACCTGGTCGTTGACCATGCGATCGCCGGACTGTTCGGCCGATTCCGCGACGACAATATTGTTTTCGATTCCGGGAATGGTCTCGTAATTCAGCTTTGCGGCCTTCTCGTAGTTCCCCTCACGCATGGCGCGGTCGAGTTCGATGCGGGCCTCGTTGAGTTTGGTCTTCAAGTCGCCGACGCCCTGCAGCGAAGCCTTCTCGGTGGCCCACCGCGCGTTCAGTGCATCCAATGCCGCACGCTTTTCGGCGAGATCGGCGCGCAGTTTGCCCAAGCGTTCGCGCGAGGCGTCGTCCTTTTCCTTCTTCAGGGCAAGTTCTTCGATCAGCAGTCGGTCAACGATGCGCTTCAGTTCGTCGATCTCTATAGGCGACGATTCGATTTCCATCTTCAAACGACTCGCAGCCTCGTCGACAAGGTCGATCGCCTTGTCGGGCAGTTGACGGTTGGTGATGTACCGGTTCGACAGGGTCGCCGCGGCGACCAGTGCGCTGTCGGCGATCACAACTTTGTGGTGAGCTTCGTAACGTTCCTTCAGCCCGCGCAGAATTGCCACAGTGTCTTCGACGCTGGGCTCACCCACATACACCTGCTGGAATCGGCGCTCCAGTGCGGCATCCTTTTCGATAAATTCGCGGTACTCGTCCAGCGTGGTTGCACCGATCAGTCGCAGTTCGCCGCGCGCCAACATGGGCTTCAACATGTTCGATGCCGCCACGCTGCCTTCGCCGCCGCCTGCCCCCATGAGGGTGTGGAGTTCGTCGATAAAAGTGATGACGCGGCCGTCAGAGTCGTTGATCTCCTGCAGAACCGCCTTCAATCGTTCCTCGAACTCACCCCGGTATTTCGCACCGGCCACGAGAGACGAAATGTCGAGCGAGATGAGGTCCTTGTCCTTCAACGAGTCGGGCACGTCACCCGACACAATGCGCTGCGCGAGGCCCTCGACGACGGCGGTCTTGCCCACACCGGGCTCACCGATCAGGACGGGGTTGTTCTTGGTGCGACGAGTCAACACCTGAGTGATTCGACGGATTTCGGCATCACGCCCAATCACGGGGTCGAGTTTTCCGGTCTTTGCGATAGCGGTGAGGTTGACACCGTACTGCTCCAGAGCGGATTTGTTGTCTCCCTGGCTGGTGGGAGCGCCTTGCATGTTCGCCATGACTTCTCCTTACTGTTGTGGCGTTGTGACGCCGGTGAGTGTTACCGCGACCAGGGAAATTCTTTCCACAGAACGACCTGGTTAGATTTTTTGATTCGAGTTCCGGCCTTGACGGATACGACCTCGCCGCGGGATCCGGCGGCGAAAACTCGGTTGCCGGGTCGCATCAGCAGTTCGTCGGCGATGGCCGATTCCAGTTCACGCACACGCTGGGCGAGGAACGTGACCTGGTTTTCCAGTTCGACGATTCGACGGATACCCTCGAGGTTGAGGCCCTCGGCGGACAGTCGCGAAATTTCACGCAACTGCACCACATCGCGCATCGAATATCGACGTGACTGGCCGGCAGTGCGTTGGGGTGACACCAAACCCAGTCGGTCGTACTGACGCAGGGTCTGCGGGTGCATGCCGGCGAGTTCCGCGGCAGCGGCGATGGGGAAAATCGGGTCGTCTTCCGTCATCGTGCCACCCCTCAGCTGCTTGCCTTGGAATACAGGGCGTCGCGCGGGTTGCCCTCATCGATGGTCTGGCTGAACTTTTCGATGAGCCCGCGAGCCGCCTCGGAAATGTGTTCGGGGGTGACGATCAGCAGTGTGGCGAGCAGGTCGCCCACACCGGATTTCGATTCGATGCCGCGGCCTTTGACACGCAAAACTCGGCCGCTGGGGGTTCCCGGTGCAACCTTGACCTTGACACGTTCGCCACCCAGGGTGGGCACTTCGACCGTGGCACCCAATACCGCCTCGGAGATGGTGATGGGCAGATCGATGCGGATGTTGATGCCGTCACGGGCGAACACGGGGTGATCCGTGACCGACACTGTGAGCACCAGGTCGCCGGTGGGTCCACCAGTGTGGCTGCGTTCACCCTTGCCACGGACACGGATTTTTTGTTTGTCCGCGACACCGGCAGGCACTGCGATGTGCAGCGGCTTCAGGCCGGTGCGGTCCACCGTGATTTCGCCGCCACGAGCTGCGGTGAGCAGGTCGATGGTGACTTCGGCGACGAGGTCGGCGCCCTTGCGTGGCGCCTGCTGGCCACGACCGCGACCCGCTCCGCCACCAAAAGGATTACCTCCGCCACCAAACAAACCACTAAACAGGTCGTCGGCACCGGGCTCGAAACGCATGCGCTGGCCACCAAACATGCCGCTGAATGCGTCCTCGAAACCGCCACCACCCGAACCGCCGGGAGCAAACCGTGCGCCCGAACCCATGGCCCGAACCTGGTCGTATTCCTGGCGGGTCGTGGGATCGGACAGCACCGAATACGCTTCGCTGATTTCCTTGAACTTGGCCTCGGCCACAGTGTCGCCGGGGTTCGAGTCGGGGTGATAGGTGCGCGCAAGCTTGCGGTACACCTTTTTCAGTTCGGCGTCAGAAACAGACTTCGAGACGCCCAAAATCGCGTAAAAGTCTTTATCAAACCAGTCTTGACTCGCCATCTGGCGTCCCTCCTCTCGTTTCTACTAGTCCTGGGGTACCTGTACGGCAACCTTGGCGGGACGCAACAGGCGTTCGCCCAACACGTACCCGATCTCGACCACGTCGGCCACGGTTTCGCCCTCGGCACCCGCTGCGGGCAGACGCACGATGGCTTCGTGACGGTTGGGGTCAAACGCTTCGCCCTTTTCCCCGACAGAGGTCAGACCGAATCGTTCGAAACCGCTGCGGATTTTCTGCGACACGATTTCCAGTGGGCTGCCAGCAAGGTCACCGTGAGCTTCCGCGCGGTTCAGGTCATCGATTGCGGGCAGCAGTGCACGAATTACTTCGGCAATCACAGCGTCGCGGTTGGCCTGACGGTCACGTTCCACACGGTTGCGGAAGTTCGCCAATTCGGCTTCGGCTCGTGCAGCGCGGTCGCGATATTCCTCGACCAGGTTGCGTTCGACCTCGTCCAAGAGCGCCTCGAGTTGTTCCTCGGGGTTCTCGGTCCCAGCGTCAGCGGCCTGCGCCTCCGGCGAGGTGCCCTCCTCGGGCACCTCACCTTCGGTCGGCTCAGTATTCTCGTGGGCGGTCATTACTTCTTGTCGCCCTCGTCGGTTGCGTCATCCTCGACAACCTCGGCGTCGATGATGTCCTCGTCGCTTTCCTTTGCGGCCTCTTCGGCGGGTGCGGCCTGCTCTGCTGCATACAGGGCCTCGCCCAGCTTGCTCTGGCTGGCGTTCAACGTGTCGAATGCTGCAGCAACGGCGGCGTCATCGGATCCGGCCAATGCGGTCTTCAGCGCGTCGACGTCGGTGCGAACCTCGGAGGTGATGTCGGCGGGAAGCTTGTCGGCGTTCTCGTCGAGGATCTTCTCGACCGAGTAGGCAAGCTGTTCGGCGTTGTTGCGCTTTTCTGCGCCCTCACGACGAGCCTTGTCCTCTGCGGCGTGTTCTTCGGCTTCGCGCACCATGCGCTCGATGTCTTCCTTCGAGAGCGAGGAACCGCCGGTGATCGTCATCGACTGTTCCTTATTCGTGCCCTTGTCCTTGGCGGACACGTGAACGATGCCGTTGGCGTCGATGTCGAACGTGACCTCGACCTGGGGCACGCCGCGAGGCGCGGGGGCGATGCCCTGCAGCTCGAAGTTACCCAGCGACTTGTTGTCACGAGTGAAGTCGCGCTCGCCCTGGAACACCTGGATCGACACCGAAGGCTGGTTGTCGTCGGCGGTGGTGAAGGTTTCCGAACGCTTCGTGGGAATCGCGGTGTTGCGCTCGATCAGCTTGGTCATGATTCCACCCTTGGTCTCGATTCCGAGGCTCAGGGGGGTCACGTCGATCAGCAGCACGTCCTTGCGCTCACCCATCAGAACGCCGGCCTGCAGCGATGCACCCACGGCAACAACCTCGTCGGGGTTCACACCCTTGTTGGCGTCACGGCCACCGGTCAGCTTCTTGACCAGTTCGGCCACGGCGGGCATGCGGGTGGAACCACCCACGAGCACCACGTGTGCGATGTCGTTGACCGACACCTTGGCTTCGCGAATGACGTCCTCGAACGGCTTGCGGGTGCGCTCGATGAGGTCGGCGGTCAGTTCTTCGAACTTGGCGCGGGTCAGGGTCTCGTCGAGGTTGGCGGGGCCGTTTTCGGTGAGCGACAGGTAGGGCAGCTGAATGGTGGCGCTCATCGACGACGAGAGTTCCTTCTTTGCCTGCTCTGCGGCTTCCTTCAGACGCTGCTTGGCGATCTTGTCGCCCGACACGTCGACACCGGTGGTTTCCTTGAAACGCTTGGCGAGGTAGTCGACCACGCGCTCGTCCCAGTCGTCACCACCGAGGCGGTTGTCACCACTGGTGGCGCGCACCTGGATGGTCGAGAAGTCGTCGTCCTTGCCCACTTCGAGCAGCGAAACGTCGAAGGTTCCACCACCGAGGTCGAATACGAGGATGAGCTCGTCTTCCTTACCCTTGTCCA
>CALBMG010000153.1 GCA_937896185.1 uncultured Microbacteriaceae bacterium
CAAGTTGGCTCCAGCCGACAAGCTTGAGGGTGGAGCGCACGACCGTGAGGTTGCACCTCGTGAGCGTCACGCTTTGGCCGACATCGTTCTGCACGGTAAGCCTTAATTTTCCGGGCTACCGCCTGCGGCTTGGCATTTAGACTTTAGGTATGAATCCCGTTATCCACTTTGCAATCTCTGATCAGATCAGCGGGTGGTACGACCAAATCGGGCCGTGGTTGTTCTACGGTGCAGTTTGGGGTTTGGTGTTCGCCGGAACGGGTCTGTTCGTTGGCGCGTTTATCCCGTTCATCACGGGTGACACCCTGTTGTTTGCCAGCGGACTCATCGCGGCCGCAAACCCTGACCTCAACATCGTCATCCTTGCCATCGGCACGGGTATCGCCGCATTTATTGGTGATCAGGTCGGTTTCGTCATGGGTAAACACCTGGGTCGTCCCTACCTCGATGCGCGCAGTGGTCCGCGGATGCGCAGCATCATCAACAGTGTCGACCTGATGTACCAGCGTTACGGGTGGTGGTCGGTCGTCGTTGCCCGATTTATTCCGTGGGCGCGCGTATTCGTGCCGTGGATTGCCGGCATCAGCAAGATGAAGTATTACGGCTTCTTGACCAGCAACTTCGTGGGCGCTTTCCTGTGGGGGGTTGGACTGACCTTCACGGGGTGGGGCGTTCATTTCATTCCCGGTGTCAAACCGGTGGCGTACGGCATCGCCGGCGTCGTAATCCTGATCTCGGCCATTGCGGGTTACCGCACGTGGCGAGCCAATCGAGTACCGCGCGAGGAGCGTTAGACACATGACCGCTGGCCAGCCGCTCGACGACATTGTGGTCGTCGACCTGTCCCGGGCCGTTGCCGGCCCACACGCCGCCCAGATGTTGGGCGATATGGGTGCGCGAGTGATCAAGGTTGAGTCGCCCGTTGGCGATGATTCGCGTCGTTGGGGGCCACCGTTTGTTGGTGAAGAGTCGACGTACTTTTTGTCGGTGAACCGAAACAAGGAATCTATCGTCGTTGATGCCAAATCGGACGAGGGCACCGAGGTTCTGCGTCGGCTGATCAGTAAGGCCGATGTGCTGATCGAAAACTTCCGTCCCGGCACGCTGGCGCGGATGGGATTCGATGACGCACGGCTGCACGAACTCAACCCTGGACTGGTTGTGCTGTCCATTTCAGGCTTCGGTCATGACGGGCCCGAGGGTGGTCGTGCGGGGTATGACCAGATTGCACAGGGCGAGGCGGGGCTCATGTCCGTGACCGGTGCCGGACCTGACGACCCCGAACGGGTCGGTGTTCCCATCTCGGATGTGCTGTCCGGAATGTATGGAGCATTCGGGGTTCTGGCGGCGCTGCGTGAACGCGATGCGACGGGCAGAGGCGCCATCATTCGTACATCGTTGCTCGCTGCGGTTGTAGGTGCACACACGTATCAGGGCACCGCATACACGGTCGCCGGTGTTGTGGGCGAACCTCGCGGAAACCACCACCCTTCGCTCGCGCCGTACGGTTTGTTTCGCACAGCCGATGGCCCCGCCCAAATTGCGGTCGGCACCGAGGGGCACTGGCGTGCCCTGGAAAAAATTTTGGGGCTCGAACACGACGACCGTTTTTCCACAAACGCCGGCCGTGTCACGCATCGTGACGACATGATTGCGGTGCTCAATGCGGCGCTCGCAGCATGGGCCACCGATGATTTTCTGGCCGAATGCGACTCTGCGGGAATTCCGGCGGGTCGGGTGCGCACTATCGGCGAAGTGTACGAATGGGATCAGACCCTGTCACAGGGGTTGGTTGTCGACGTCGACCACGCCACCTTGGGCTCAATCCAGATTCCCGGTCCGCCGTTGAGGTGGTTTGACGGCTCGACCGAGCTGCGACGCGAAACACACACGGCACCTCCGACCCTGGGCCAGCACACGCAGTCCGTTCTTGACTGGTTGGAATCCTGAGCCATGCCCTTCACGCTGTTCGGTTCGCCACTGCCACCGCTGGAGGTGGCGGTAGACGAGGGCAACGGTCCTGTCGTCGTGCTGTTGCACGGCATCGCCTCGAGTGCGGTCACCTTCGATTTCCTGGTTCCGCTGCTGTCACCCCGTTTCCGGGTCGTCGCATTGAACCTATATGGCTGCGGCAATTCGCCGGCCCCGGACATTGACTACACGGTTGACGACCATGTGGACTCGGTGGTGCGGACCCTGAAGAGGTTGCGCATCCGTGGCCCCATCGTCCTGGTGGGACATTCGATGGGTGCGTTGATCGCGGCTCGTTTCGCAGCGCGCGAGGTGGCGCCCCGATGCTCGCGGGTGGTCATGGTGTCACCGCCCATCTATCCACCGGCCGCCGCCTTGTCGAACCCTGTTGACAAGGCCCAGATGGGGTTCTATCAGGCGTTCTATGACTATCTGAAGGCGAACCCCGATTTCACGACGATGACCGCGCAGGCGCTGAATGCACTGTCGCCAATCCCCAATGTGGTGTCGGTGAGCGAGCAGGGGTGGGCGGCGACGAAACTGTCGATGACGAACGTCATTCAAAACCAGACCACAATTGCTGACCTTGCTTTGGTCAATGTCCCCGTCGATGTCGTTTATGGGGCGCTGGACCCGTTCCTCGTGAAACGGGGGTTAACGGCGGTCGAGAAACTGGCGAATGTGACCACTCACCGTATCGATATCGCCGACCACGTTGTTCGCCACGATGTGGCACGACTGATCGACGGGTTGTTGTCGAACTAGCGGCGGTCTTACCCGAGAAACGCGTCGATTCGGGCGAGAAATTCGGTGGGGTTGTCCCGGTGGGGGCTGTGGCCGGTGCCGGGAATCATGGTGTGGTTGATTCGGGGGTTGACGGTTTCAATCAGGGCGATGTGTTCGTCGGTGTACCGTGCGAGGACTGTGGGGTCGCCTTGCACGATAAATGTCGGGGTGGGCAGGCGACGCGCAATCTCGATGACGTCCCAGTCGGGGTTGTCGATGCAGGCGTGTTCGACGGCGAACCGCGACGCGCTGCGATGTGCGTTCACGCTCGACTGAATGTCTTGCGGGTGCCAGTGCGGGTTGTTGCTGGCTTGTTCCTCGACGGTCAGCAGGTCGTGGTTGCGCAGCTGTCCGGCGCGAATTTCGACGCGGTCCGTTTCGGTTGTTGCCAGGGCAGGGTCGATGAGGACGAGGGCGGGCGCGAGGCGTGGGTTCCGGTCCAGCGCGGTCATCAGGATGGGGCCGGCGATTGAGTGTCCGATCAGCGCATCCCAGGGGGTGTCGGCGGGGATGGCGATTATGTCGTCGGCGAATTCGCTGATGCGATAGCTGCTGGACCGAGGCGCGCGCCCGTGGCCTCGCAGGTCGACAGCTACGGCATACCATCCGGTGTCGGCGAGGTGTTCGCCGATGCGCCACATGGTGTGTGCGTCGCTGCCGAGTCCGTGAACGAGCAGGGCGCGGCGGGATGCCGACGGGTTTCCCCAGGCCATCTGGGGGAGCGTTACGGTTGCCATACCCGCAGTGTACTGCGGGCGGTGTTTAGTGTTCGTGGGCGAGGTGGCGCAGGTCGGGAATGTGGCGTTTCCACACCAGGGGAATGAATGCGCCCAAGGCGGCGATGGCGGCGCCTCCCCAGAATGCGCCGTACGCGCCGAATGCATCGATGAGGAATCCGGCGACGGCCGATCCCAGTGCGGCGCCCAGGACGTGTCCTGTGCCCAGCCAGCCGATGCTTTCCGCCAGGTCGCCTCCCTTGACGCTGTGGGTGACGACGGCGTACATGACGGTGAGTGCGGGTGCGACGCCGAAGCCGCTGAGGACCAGGGCAAACACCAGCCAGCCGAATGTCAACGAGATGGTGGCGAGTGCTGCGCCGGCGGCGACGACTCCGATGCGGATGACGATGGTGGTGGGGCCGATAGGGCGGTGTCCCATTGCCAGGCCGCCGATCAATGACGCTCCCGCCCAGATTGCGAGAACGATTCCCGAGTCGGCGCTCTCGTTGCCAAACACGGCGACGGTGGCTGCTTCGATGGCGGCAAATGATGCGACGAGCAGTGTGCCCGATGCGACCATCAGCAGCACTGCGGGGTATTTGAGGACGGCGCCCATCTTGCCCGTGGAGGGTTCTAGTGTGATGTCCCGAATCGCGGGCGCGGTGAGGAACCATACGAGTCCGACGGCCATGATGGCGACGGCGGCGAGAATCGCGGCGGGCGGCGAGACTTGGGTGGCCATGAGCACGGCGATGACCGGTCCGGCAACCCAGATGACTTCCTGGATGGCGGCGTCGAAGGACTGCAGTGACTGCAGTTTCGACCCGGTAACGATTGTGGGGTAGGTGGCGCGAACCGCGGGTTGGACGGGGGGCAGCGAGAAACCGCCGACGAGTGCGAGTGCGATGGCGCTCGCGGGGTGCACGGGCAACAGTGCAAGGGCGGTGAGGCTCGCAGCGGATACGACGCCGAGCCATGCGATGACGGGGCGGACACCAAATCGCGCCATCCAACGGGTGGCGATGGGCCCCGAGAAGGCTTGTCCGATGGCGATTGCGGCGAGCACGAGACCGGCGATGGCGTATCGACCAGTTGCGGATTGCACGTGAATGAGCACCGCGAGTGTGATCATGCCCGATTCGAATCGTGCGATCAGCTGTGATGCGACGATTCGCGTGAGTCCGGGTGTGCGGAAAAGTTCGGCGTAGCGCTTCATAAGGTCTCTAGCCTATGCCTGACCGCGCCTTTTTTCGGCACGGGGTGCCGTGGCCAATCTCGGGCGGGGTATGGCCGGCCGGGAACGGGCCGAATTGTGTGTCCGTGGTGGCCGATAGCCTGTGGAAAGTGCGCATAAGTTATCCACAATTGTGGATGACACGCCACAACATCTAGGGTTCTTGAGAAACATCTGTCTCTAGATGTAGTGTTTGACGAGCGGTACGGGAACGGCTCATTCTGGAGCCCCCAAAGCCACAATCCCCACCACTTACCGCAGTTTTTCGAGGAGAAACCATGCAGATTACGGTTGTAAAGCGCGACGGACGCCGCGAGGTCTACGACGCCAACAAGATCAACCTGGCTATCGAAGAAGCCGCCGCCGGCTTCCCCGACAAGGTCGCATGGGTAACCCAGATCGCAACCGAACTCGAACTCACCCTGTTCGACGGCATCACCTCGCAGCAGCTCGACGAAGCAGTCATCCAGGTCGCACTCCAGAACGTCAAAGACGACCCCGGATTCGACACCATCGCCGCACGACTGCTGCTGAAAACCATTTACAAGCGCGTTCTCGGTGACTACCGCGACGAGGCAGAACTCAAGTCGCTGCACGCCGCACACTTCGAAGAAAACGTCCGCCGCGGAGTCGAAGAAGGACTGCTCGACACCCGCCTCGTCGAAATGTTCGACTTCGACCGTCTGGCCGCAGAGCTCGAGCCCGCACACGACTCGCTGCTCAAATA
>CALBMG010000154.1 GCA_937896185.1 uncultured Microbacteriaceae bacterium
CACTTCCAGGCCGCCATCAAGAGCCTGGCCGGCAGCGACGGCCTGGCGGCCAGCGTGTTCCTGATCGACATCGACCACTTCAAGCGCATCAACGACAGCCATGGCCACGCGGCGGGCGACGCCGTGCTCATCGCCATCGCCGGCCCCAACGGCGAGTACCCCGCCCGCGTCAATGCCAACGGCGGGCTCTACATCGAGAAGGACGGCCGCGAGTTTCCCGCGGGCAGCATCCTCGGTGTGATCTCGTTGGCAATCAACCAGGGTGACACTGTCATCATCCGCGGTGAGGGCGACGGCGCTGACGCCGTTCTCGACTCGCTCGTTGTGTTCCTCGAGACCGACCACGACGCCGAGTAAATGCAAGAGCGCATTCTGACCGGCGTGGGCGTCGGTCGTGGAATTGTTGTGGGCGATGTTCGTCGCATGCCCGACCCACTGCCGGAACCGGCACAGGTGAACAGCACCCTGGGTCCTGACGCCGAGTTGGCTCGTGCGACCAGTGCACTGGGTGAAACCGCCCAGGATCTGCGTGACCGGGGTGTTATTGCCGGTGGTTTGGCAAAGGAAGTCCTCGACGCCCTGGCCATGATGGCCGACGATCAGATGCTTCAGTCGGATGTGAAGAACCGCATCGACCGTGGCGCAACCGCGGAACGCGCAGTTTTTGATGCGTTTGCCGGTTTTGCCGAGATCCTCACCATGGCCGGTGGTTACATGGCTGAACGTGCGGGTGACCTCGGTGATGTGGCAAACCGCGTGATTGCCAAGATCATGGGCGTTCCGGCTCCCGGTGTGCCCGAGTCGACTGTTCCCTTCATCCTTGTGGCACGCGACCTGGCTCCTGCCGACACCGCGCTTCTCGATTTCACCATTGTTCAAGCCTTGATCACAACCGATGGCGGTCCCACGTCTCACACGGCCATTTTGGCTCGCGAGAAGGGCCTTCCCGCGATCGTCGGAGCAAAGTCAGCCGAAGTCCTCGTCGATGGCGACGTCGTACTCGTGGATGCTGCTGCGGGTGAGGTGATTCTTCATCCCTCCGCTGTGCGAATTCAGGCAGGGTTGGCGGAAGCCGAGGCGCGCAAGGCTGCTCGGGATAACGCCACCGGACCCGGTCGCATGGCCGACGGACATGAAGTTCAGCTTCTCGCCAATGTCGGTTCTGCGTCGTCAGCTGCGGCCGCTGTTGCCGCTGACGCCGAAGGTGTCGGACTGTTCCGCACCGAGTTCCTGTTCCTCGACAGCGACAAGGCACCGACTGTCGACGAACAGGCCGAGCAGTACGAGTCCGTATTTGTGCAGTTCCCGGGCAAAAAGGTCGTCGTCCGTGTGCTCGATGCGGGTGCTGACAAACCCCTCTCGTTCCTCACCGATGAGGGTGAAGAGAACCCCGCACTCGGTCGTCGCGGTATCCGTGCGCTGTTTGCTCACGAAGACATTTTGCGTGACCAGCTCACCGCTATCTCCCGTGCAGCATCACGCACCCAGGCTCATGTCTGGGTAATGGCTCCGATGATCGCCAACGCGGACGAAAATGCGAAGTTCGTGGCCCTGTGTGCCGAACTCGGCATCTCGGTTGCGGGCGCCATGATCGAGGTTCCCTCCGCCGCACTGCTCGCGAACCACATTCTGGACGACGCCGCGTTCGTGTCCATCGGTACCAACGACCTCACGCAGTACACAGTTGCCGCGGACCGACTTCTGGGAACAGTAGCGGACTTGCAAGACGCGTGGAATCCCGCAGTCCTCAAGCTGATCCACGAAGTGGGCCAGGCAGGGCAGAGCTCGGGTAAGCCCGTCGGTGTGTGCGGTGAGGCTGCGGCCGATCCTCAGCTGGCAGTAGTCCTGATCGGCTTGGGCGTAACCTCACTGTCGATGTCACCCGTAGCACTGGGCGATGTTCGTGCCGAGTTGAGCCGTTACACCCTCGCCGAGGCGAAAGACATTGCGCAGCGTGTGTTGAAGACCCGCAATGCCAAGGACGCCCGCGCGGCAGCATCCCGATAGTCTGACGGAATGAATCGTCTGGCGTTGGGGGCGCTCGTGCTCTCGTGCCTCATGTGGGGTACGACCGGCACCGTTGCAGCGTTCATGACGCCTGACGTTTCGCCGTTGGCAATTGGTGCGTTCACCATGGGCGTGGGTGGTCTGTTGCTGGGCCTATTCACCTTCCGTCACGTGAGGGCGGTCTGGTCACTTCCCGGTGCTCGCCGATGGATTCTCATCGGTGGGCTCGGCGTTCTCGTGTACCCCTTGAGTTTTTATGTCGGAATGGATCTTGTCGGTGTCGCCGTCGGCAACGCAATTGCACTGGGTTCAGGGCCACTGTTCGCCGCCGCACTGGAGTGGGTTCTCACCCGTCAACGTCCCACGTCGCGATGGTTTGTGTCGTTGGCGCTCGCCGTCGTGGGTTTGGTGCTGATTTCCGCGGCAAAGGATGACGGTTCCGCAGTGAACCTCTGGGGCATACTCGTGTCGCTTATTGCCGGTCTGGCGTACGCGACCTATACGGTTGCCGGTGGGCGACTCATTGCACGTGGCGCGACCGCACGGGGTTCGATGGGAGCCGTTTTCAGTGCGGGCTCGATTCCCTTGTTGGGTGTGCTCATTCCGCTGGTTGCACCGATTATCGTGGACCCTGCGAACCTTGCACGCGCCGCATACCTCGCCATAGGCCCCACGGTTCTGGGGTACATCCTCTTTGGTTACGCACTGATCAAACTTGCCGCGCGGGATGTCACCGTCATCACCTTGCTCGAACC
>CALBMG010000155.1 GCA_937896185.1 uncultured Microbacteriaceae bacterium
CCACACCCGTTCCGGCGAGTGCGAGTCCGGTCCAGAGACCGAACGAGGGGTCGACACCGGTCGACGCAAGCTCTGCGTTGGAAAGGGTTGCCCCGTCCGTTGGCCCCCACAGTTCAGTGGTGATGATTTGGGGCGCCGGTTCCCACCAGCCGTCGACTCCGGATTCCCAATCCGCGCTCGACAGATAGTCATAGGTCGCGTACACGAGCGTGTAGTGCCCCGCTTCTAAGGAAAGTCGAACGTTTGGCCACGACTTTGAAACGGGGTCCATGTCTGCGGTGCGATACCACCAATATGTGTCCAGCACGGGGCTGAACGCATCTCCCTCAAGTTCATCGCCACAACCGACGATGTTGTCCTCCGGGTGCGCAGGGTCGAACTCGCTGTAGACGACTATGACCGAGTCGTCCCAGAAGTTGACCCCGTCATTCGGATGAAAACCATCGCCCGTGGGGGATTGGCCGGTGACTCGAATTGTGTATTCATCCGACTTCGACACAGTCAACGGAGCGGTGTTGTAGACGTGCGGACCTGCGACCAGCGAGCAGCGATAGCCCATCTCGATGTCGACTCCGTCGTTTATTTCCTGTTCGGTTCCGATAGTGAATTCGGGGGCAATCAGGGGGATTTCATGGTCGTCCGATGCGAGAAGCACGCCGTCGGGGTCGGGAATGTCGATCGGGTTGTCAAACTGTGCGATACCGAGAAGGTAGTCATCGGCGTCTCGGAATTCGACGGTCACCGGTCCCGCGATCGACATTGTGGCGGGGTTCACCCCAACGTCGAGTGGGTCTACCCACGCAGCCGCAACACCGTCAATCGTTGCATTCCCGGATTCCGCTTCATCCCAAATGTTGTCCGACTCGCAATTGACGAGCGTGACGTTGAGTGGATAGCCAAAGAGAGGGAACTGGATGGGCGTAGCGGGGTCCAGGTCCGTTGCGCAGTCAATCGTGAACGTGTCGAATGACGTCGTGGCCGACGCCGGGGCGACGGCGATCAGAGGAAAGAGCGCCGTTGCAACAAGGGCGATTGCGGTCTTGGTGGCTCGTTTGACGGGGCTCATCAGGATTCCTTTCGAGGGGGCTGAAAATACCTTAGGCGCGCTGTGCACGGCGGCGTGCGACGGTAATCGCCACACCCGTTCCGGCGAGTGCGAGTCCGGTCCAGAGACCGAACGAGGGGTCGAC
>CALBMG010000156.1 GCA_937896185.1 uncultured Microbacteriaceae bacterium
TGAACTGGAATCACTGATACTTTCCATTCTTCGCGACAGCCAGGACCCGCTCAATGCTGGTGAAATCCAGTTGGCCTGCACCGAACCCACGCCGGCCTACACGACAGTGCTCACCGCTCTCGAGCGGCTTCGCCAGAAGGGCGACGTCGAACGAGTCGGTGAGGCAGCCCGTGGAATACGCTTTGTCGCCACGCGCAGTGACCAGGAACAAGCTCTCACGACCATCGCCGATGCGTTGGACGCCTCACGGGATCGTGATGGCGTGTTGCTGAAATTTGCGGGCACGCTCAGCGAACGCGAAGTATCTCTTCTACAAAACGCTCTACGCGACCGCTAACGATGGATCACGTCCTCGTACTGTTGGGAATTTCGGTCCTGGCAACGCTCTCTGCGCCACTGTTGGTAGGTGAAGCACCATGGCAGATACATCGACCCCAGCTCGCGCTCTTCGCTTGGTTGGCTGTGTTTACGTTCGGTGTCCTCACACTGGGCTCAGCAGTGATGCTTGCAATTGGAGTTTCCAGTGGACTCGTAGAGCACCAGGCTGACCACCACACGCCGTGGGATCACACGCTACTGACACTCGGCGCATGGGGTGCATTGGGGCTTATCGGTGGCATCCTCGTGGTGGTCACGCGCAGTTTGGACGGGATTAGAGCACGGCGACTGCTCGTGACCTCCGCCGTTTCGTCGGTCAGTGACGGCGCCGTTGTGCGCGAGGGCGAACACCACTACGTAATTGTGCCGAATCTGGAACCCTCTGCGTTTTCAGTTCCGGGACGCAATCCCACCGTGGTCGTCACCCAAGGTCTCGTCGATGCGCTACCCCCGGCGGAACTGCACGCCGTTCTCGAGCATGAACGTGCGCACCTGCGGTATCGTCACGGTGCCATCATCATACTTGCCGATCTCAACGCTGCCTGTGTGCCCTGGTTAACCGCTGCACGACGTTTTGCGGCATCAGCCCGATTGCTCATCGAACTGATTGCCGACGATATTGCGGTACGACAGGTTGGTGCCGACGCGCTGATTTCTGCACTGTCACATCCATCCATCGCGCACAATGACCCCGCAGCGCGCTTGCGGGCGGTTCGACTCAGCAGGCAGGTTCCTTCACGCCGGGCCTCGAACAGTCGGTAGTCTGAAACCACTATGCACGTACTGTTCTTTGGTGACCAACACCCGCACACACTGGGCGGTGCGCAGGTGTCCATCACGTTGCAGGGCGAATTCCTCGACAAGTCGGGTGGCATCGCCACTTGGGTGTCGCCCGCTCTGCGCGGTGGGGTACTTGCGGATCCGCGTTTTATTGATGTGCCATCCCTGCCCCTGTCGCCTTTTGATAAGTACACCTGGTTCTGGCCATCACGCCGGGCGCTCAACTTCGTTGAGCAAGCACTCGAACACCGGCCCGTCGTCGATATCGTGCATGTTCAGGCCGACTTCTGGTCAGCCGCCCTCGGTTACGCCTATGCCCGTCGGCACAATATTCCTGTCGTCCACACCATGCACAACCGTGTCGATGTGGGCATTGATGCCGTCATTCCGTTCCCCTCGTTGGTGTACGCACTTTTCGGCGTTTGGCAACGTTGGGCACTGGGTTCCCGAGTGCCGCGTGTGTCCGATGGATGGTCCTACCTCGCTCATTACGCTCGTCGAGCGGCGGTCGTGACAGCCCCCTCGCGACACTTTTCGGCCCGCCTCGAAAGCAACGGCGTGGTCTCTCCTGTGTCACCACAAGTACGCACGATACCGAACGGTATCGACGACCAAGTACTCTCGGCTGTTGGCGGCAGTGTCACACACAAACACGCCGAACCCACCGTGGTCTGGTTGGGTCGTTTCTCGGCAGAAAAACGGTTGATTGACTTCATTCGCGCAACCCGTCTGCTGGATCCCGCGATTCGCGTGCGAGTAGTGGGAACCGGCCTGCTGGAAACGAAGGCCCGGTCCATGGCCGGGGACAATGTCGAGTTTGTGGGAATGTTGACCTACGAGCAGGCGCTGACAGAGATCGCTCGCGCACACGTTCTGGTCCAAACTTCTAACGGTTTCGAAACTCAGGGCATGACCGTGATGGAAGCCGTCGCACTCGGTACTCATGCCGTGGTCATTGACAGCGATATTGCCGCAGAGCTGCCCGAGGGAACGTGTTCCGTTGTGCCAGGGCTCGACGACGAATCGCTTGCCGCATCCATACATGACGCAATCGCAGCGCATTCAGGCACAGAGCGCACCGCGAACTTTCGTGCGGAATTCGCACAGTCCTATCGCACACTGCAGATGAACGAACTCTATGCAGAGGTGCTCGGCACACGTCCCGAGTGAGGCGTTTCGATTAGTGTCGCTCGGGCAAAAAATTCCCGCCATCGGCAGAATAGAAGCATGACTGATGTTGCCGCCGAACGCTTCGCACACTTCCATTCACGACGCGAACAAATGGCAACCGAACCGTTTGGCAACCTTGCGCTGGTGCTTACTCAATGGGTTGATAGTGAACAGACCATCTGGGGCGTTCCCGGCACCTGGTCTCCTACTGCCGATAGGTCGGCTGGACTTCAACTCACCGCTGCTGCTGCGGACGGCATCCGAGTGGACGGCGAACTTATCGACGGCACTACCGTCGTTCGACCAAAGGGCGCCGGGTCGGGCACCACGATTTCCTTTAGTGACACGGTTCAGGGCACTGTCATTGTTGACACCGAGGGCCTCAGTGCACTGCGCGTGTGGGATTCACACAGTGAATGGATTGACAATTTTGGTGGAATTTCTGCCTTTGATTATGACCCCAGCCTCGTCATTACCGCGCAGTGGGTTCCCGCGGAAGCGGGGACGACGCTTGCCGTCGACAAGGTCAAATCCGGCGCCGCATCGGCTACCGAAGAAATCCCGGGTCATATCCGTTTCACGATGGATGGCCACGACGTCGAACTCGTTGCCTTCTCAACGGGGCGTGCCTTGCAGATCGTGTTTGCGGATCAGACTAACGGTGTCGACACCTACAGCGTTGGACGATTCCTCTTCGTCGTCCCCAACCCCGATGGAACAATCACCCTGGACTTTAACCTGGCAGTACTTCCACCCTGCGCGTTCTCGTACAACTTCAACTGCCCTATTCCACCGAAGCAGAACCGACTGCCATTTCGAATTGCGGCCGGCGAACAAAACGTGCTCGCCGCCGACGGTTCGCTGTTGCACGGCTAGGCGACACACCTCAACTTGACCGCGCGCGGCATCGCGCGCATACTGAAAAGACCTCCGAGGTTTCCGTCGATGGGGAAGTCGAACGGAAAAGGAGGTACGACGTGGACGCTCGTGGTGTCATCATGATTCACTCAGCGCCCCCTTCGTTGCGCCCACACATCGAATGGGCGATTTCTCGGGTGCTGGGTGTTGCCTACCGGTTGGATTGGTCCGTTCAACCCGCTCAACAGGGTACCTACCGTGCACAATGCGCCTGGGACGGCCCACACGGTTCTGCTGCCGCGCTAGCGAGCGCTCTGCGGGGATGGGTGGACACTCGATTCGATGTGACCGAGGAAGTCGCTCACGGTCGCGACGGGGTGCGCTATGTTCACACGCCCAGTCTGGGAATTTTTTATACCCAAATCGATTCCGCAGGGAATTCCGTAATCTCGGAAGACCGCGTCCGCTATGCATTAGAGATTGCTGATGGTGATGCCCGCACGATGACGCACGAGCTGGCAATTGCACTGGGCGAGGCATGGGATGCGGAACTCGAACCTTACCGTTCGTGCACGCCTATCGAACTCACCAGGGCGTCCGCCACCCTCGCGTAACGCCTAGTTTTCGTCGTACGACTTGACGACAATAACCGAGTTGTGTCCACCGAAACCGAACGAGTTCGAGATCGCGACAATCGGTCCGTCACCCAAAGGCAGTGGCGAAGTCACCACGTTGAGGGGGATGCGCTCGTCTTGGTTCTCGAGGTTCAGGGTGGGGGGAGCGGTGCGTTCATTGACCGCAAGAATCGTGAATACCGCTTCCAATGCGCCGGTGCCGCCCAACAGGTGACCAGTTGCCGACTTTGTTGCTGAAACGGGGATCTCCCGAACACGGTCACCAAAGACACGCTCCAGTGCCTGGTATTCAGCGACGTCTCCGACGGGAGTCGAGGTCGCGTGTGCGTTGATGTGGTTGACCTGATCCGGTGTTACGCCGGCCTGCTTCAGGGCCTCGATCACGGCGCGAGCCGCACCCGAACCCTCGGGGTCCGGTGCGGTGATGTGGTACGAGTCGCTCGTGACGGACCCGCCAGCGATTTCGGCGTAAATTCGTGCGCCGCGGGCGAGTGCGTGTTCCTTCGTTTCCAGAACCAGTGCTGCGGCACCCTCACCGAGAACGAAACCATCACGGTCAACGTCATAGGGGCGTGAGGCACGCGCGGGTTCATCGTTGCGCTTCGACAGCGCGTGCATTGCGGCAAAAGCGGCGATGGGCAGCGGGTGAACAACCGCTTCGGTGCCTCCACAGATCACAACATCGGCGATTCCCGAACGCAAGTGGTCGATGGCGTTGGCAATGGATTCCGTTCCCGAGGCACAGGCCGACACGCACGTGCGTGCGCCACCGCGGGCGGTCAAGTTCATAGAAATAGCTGCTGCTGCTGCGTTGGGCATCAGCATGGGGATTGTCATTGGCGCAACGCGTCGTGCACCCTTTTCCTTGATGGTGTCCCACGCGTCGAGCAGAGTCCACAGGCCGCCGATACCGGTGGCATAGTCAACGAGAACACGCTCGGGTGCATCAGTGATTTCGCCAGCGTCCGCCCACGCTTCGCGTGCGGCGATGAGTGCCAACTGTGCCGAGGGGTCGAGACGCTTGGCCTCGATGCGGTCGAGGACCTCGACTGCGGGGACTTTGACCTGTCCCGCGAAGGTGACGGGCAGATCGTGTTCGGCTACCCAGTCCTGTTCGAGGGCGCGAACGCCGCTCTCGCCACGAAGTAGCGCTTCCCAACTTTCGCGGGCGGTTCCGCCCAGGGGAGAGGTGGCGCCGATGCCGGTAACAACGATTGTGGAGGTCATGTCACTGCTCTTTCGTGGTGTGGTGAAAAATGCGGCGGGGCGTGTGCCCCGCCGCACGGAAAGTCTTAGCCCTGGGCTGCGACGATGTAGTTGACAGCGTCATCAACGGTCTTCATGCCCGCTGCTGCGTCGTCCGGAATCTTGACGCCGAACTTGTCTTCTGCGTTCTGGATGATGGTGATCATCGAGATTGAGTCGACGTCGAGGTCTGCTTCGAATTCCTTGCCGAGCTCAACGGTCTCTACGGGGATGCCGGTTTCGTCGTTGACGAGTTCAGCGAGGCCAGCGAGGACCTCGGTCTGGGACAGTGCCATTATTTCTCCTTGTGTGTGGGTGATTCCGCCACCATTTTACGGTGCGCGAGTGGTGTTTCTAGGGAAGACGGACGATTTGCGCGGCAAACACGAGCCCGGCGCCGAACCCGATGGTGAGTGCATAGCCGCCGCTGAGTTCTGGGTGCTCTTCGAGTACTCGGTGCATGGCCAGGGGCACGGATGCGGCCGACGTGTTACCGGTGGTTTCGATATCGCGTGCAATGACAACGTGCTCGGGCACATTGAGCTGCTTGGCGAACTCGTTGATGATGCGCATGTTGGCCTGGTGGGGGATAAATGCTGCGAGGTCTGCCGACGTGATTCCCGCCTCGTCCAGCGCGCGCTGGGCGACCTTGGCCATCTCCCACACTGCCCAACGGAAAACCGTCTGGCCGTCTTGACGAAGGTGGGGGTGGCCCTCCTCGGGGTGCTCCCAATGTTCCTTGATGGTGCGGTCCATGCCGACAGCGTCCCACTTTGACCCATCGCTGCCCCACACGGTGGGCGAGATTCCGGGTTCGGTGGCCGCGCCGATGATGACGGCGCCAGCACCGTCACCGAGAAGGAAAGAGATGGTGCGGTCGTCGGGCTTTGCGAAGTCACTGAGTTTTTCAGCACCGACTACGAGCACGTACTGAGCGACACCCGATCGCACCATTGCATCGGCCTGTGCGATTCCATAGCAGAAACCTGCGCACGCTGCCGAGATGTCGTAGGCGGCGGCAGGAGTCGCACCTACTCGGTCGGCCAGAAGCGCGGCAAGCGACGGGGTCTGGACGGTGTTCGATATGGTGGCAGCGATGACCACGCCGATTTGCTGGGGGTCGATGCCGGCACGACGGATCGCTTCGTTTGCGGCTTCGGTCGCCATGTCGACGGCTTCCAAACCAGCGCTTGCACGGCGGCGGGTGATTACACCGGTGCGTTGACGGATCCACTCGTCGCTGGAATCAATCGGACCCACGATGTCGTCGTTGGGGACGACCAGGTCACCGCGCGAAGCGCCAACGGACAGAATTCGTGTGAATGCGGCACCGGTGTGCTGCTTCAGTGTGGGCTGGCTCATGATGCCTCCAAGAGATCTATGGCGGCCTGAAGGTCGTCGGGGGTTTTGATTGCAACGGTGGGGGTGCCCTTGAGTGCTCGTCGGGCCAAACCGACGAGCGCACCGGCAGGGTTGAGTTCGATCAAGCCTGTGACACCGTCCGTCGCGAATGATTCCATGCACAGGTCCCAGCGCACGGGATTGGAGACTTGCCCGACCATCAGGTCACGGTAGCTCGCTCCCGATTCGACACGCGAGCCGTCACGGTTGGTGTAGATCGCGATGGCGGGGTCGTTAACGTCGCTGGTTGCTGCGGCCTGGCGCAGAACGTCGACGGCGCCCTCCATGTACGAGGTGTGGAATGCTCCCGCAACTACCAGG
>CALBMG010000157.1 GCA_937896185.1 uncultured Microbacteriaceae bacterium
TTACGACCGTGCGACCGATTGATCGCCAGCGAACGATCCGGCGTCATGGGCAGCGTCAGGACGATGGGTGCGGTCCAGGTGTCGGGTTGGGTCATACCGTCAATCCAAGCACGAGCAACGCGAACACACCTGCTGCACCTGCGCCCCACGCGAACGCAACGCCTGACCACTCAGGTCGCATGTATCCCAGGTGGGTAAGGGTGCCGACGATGCACGCCGCCATGAATACGACGATGCAGATGAGAAACAAGGTGATGTATGTGACCCTCGCCTTTTTGCTCATCACTCCGCCCCCTCCGTTCGTTCCGCCAGCAGCGTGCCCAATGCCTGCAATGCCGTGACTTCGCTTGGGTCGATAGCCGCAATGATCCTGCCGGTGTCATAGAGGTTCACGTAACTGTTCGCACAACCGAACGTCTGCGCTCCCATTCCTTTTGGACGTTTGCACCAACCGGGAAGACGCTCCAGCACGCCCCAGACAGCCTCCGCCGACAAGTCAGTGCGAGTCATGGGTGTACCACCTCCAATGGCAACACGGCCTGTTGGAGTCGCTTGACGGCAATCTCGCAGTTCCGTGTTGATCCATGATGCCCCGCCTACGCCACCAACTTTGCGGTTGGTGGCGTAATCAATCCCATACGGTGGATCAGTCAGAACCAGATCAATCGACCCGGTGTCCAACCTCGGCAGAATGTCTCGGCAATCCCCGTGGAAAATGGTTATGCCGTCTTGCTCGTAGTAGGGCTTCACTGCGACCTCCCGGCCTTGGCGGCGGCGTGAGTGTTGCCGACGTCCATTTCCTGTTGGTTAGACTGGACGCGACGCCGAGCGACTGCGACCAGGTCGCGAAATGGGTTGGCCGATTTCTGCGGGCACAGCTGATTGAGCCCCACCCACCTGGCTGCGTGGTACCCAAACATCCAGAACTTGTACCCAGATAGACTCTCCCATGCACGGTGTTCTGCGTCCCTCATGGCGACCTCCACCCTCTCCTGCATGTCAACCACAGCTAACATCCCCTTCGGCGGCGGCTTTCGGCGTGATGTCGAACTCTTTGAGCAGCAAGTCGGCATGATTGAGCCATCCGAGTCGCGACGGGCCTTCCAGATTCGACCAGTCAACCTTGCGGTGGCGGTTGGCTGTGTACAGATTGGCAGCAACCTGTTCCCGCACACTCGGCAACTCCGGCGCGGGTGGCTCGGGGTCCTCGATTGCCCAACCCGCTTCGACCAGATAGTCAACTGCGTCATCGCCAAATACCCGCACGGGGTAGCCCGTAGAGGCATCGACCTCACGGCAAGCCATAAGCTCACTCCGCGTGGGCAATCGGCCGATTCCGTACTCGCGCCGGATGTCGGGATTGGATGTAATGACTTGGAGGGCGATGTTTGCCCAGAACACCAAGGTTTCACCTTTGTATTTGGGTGCGGCTTCCTCCATCGCCTCCGCCAACGCGGCGACGGCTTTGGTCTGGTCGGTCACAGTAGTCCCTTTCCAATCGCGTCCGACAGGGCGGACAGTGCATCGCGCAACGGTTGTGCCTCGACGCGGAGAGCGGCGGCGTCTTTGCGTCTTTGCTTCCATTCGATGTCAGTCACTTTGCGCCACTGTTTCGTAACGTCGTCGATGACACCAGGCCGGTCATATGGACTCGTGCCCTCCAGTTCCCGCGCCTTGCGTTCCCTGCGGCTGATCTGGTGCGACAACTCGCGGATCGTGGTGTGGACGGCTGCTCGGGTCATCGTGTTTCCTCCGGGGTGTTTCGTTCTCGATGCAACGCGAGTAGTTCGGCGAGTAGGTGACGTTGGCTGGCCTTGCACCGCCAGCAGTCGCACGGGTCAGTGCGGAAACTAACGAGGCGGCGCTGGCCGAGGGCAATCTGCACCGCGTTCGTGTCAGACAGGGGGGACGGTGGTTTCACCACCTACACCCCCTCGGTCCGGTCAGCAGCGGCGGTGGGGTAGGTGGGGAGGGAATGACGCATCTCAAGCTCAGTTCCGATGCGCACGAGGTAGTTCCGTTCCGCAACGCGCTTGTCACAGTCTGTGCAATCTCCCTGGTGTTCAGTTGCCTCAAAACCAGTCACCCAGCAAACCACGCCATACCCGCCACACGATGGGCATTCCTCTACCTGCCTGTCCAACTCGACTACGCGCTTGGCAATTGCGTCGGTGCGTTCGTGGAACTGCTTGTCCCGGATAGGTCCTGGCGGAATTGACTCAATGTTGTGCAGGTATTGCTCCACCGTTCCGCGATACTGACCAGACGACACCATCCATTCAGCGCGTTTGCGCAGGGGGTCGATGGCGTGCCATGTCTCTTCAATGGTGGTCATCACTCGCCCTCATTATCGGGAAGCATGTGCACGGGGTCATAGGTCTTACGGAATATCTCGTCCTTACAAGGGTAGAACTCTCCGTTCACACCCCTGATGATCCAGTCACCCCACGACGCC
>CALBMG010000158.1 GCA_937896185.1 uncultured Microbacteriaceae bacterium
GAGGTGCACTCGTGGAACAAGGGGTTCGCCGAGAACCCCGCAAACAAGCGTTACGAGAAGCTTGCCGGCGAAATCGACAAGGCGATTCGTTTCATGGCCGCCGCGGGTGCGAACTTTGACGAACTGACCCGTGTCGAGTTCTTTGCCAGCCACGAGGGATTGCTGATGGATTACGAGCGACCCTTGACGCGCATCGACTCGCGTACCGGTCTGGCCTATGACACCTCCACACACTTTGTGTGGGTGGGCGAGCGCACTCGGGAATTGGACGGCGCTCACGTCGACTTCTTCTCGCGAATTCAGAACCCGATCGGTGTCAAACTGGGCCCCTCCACCACCCCCGATGACATGCTGCGATTGATCGACAAGCTGGACCCTCACCGTGAGCCCGGACGTTTGACCTTCATCACCCGCATGGGCGCAGGCAAAATTCGTGATGCGCTGCCCCCGCTGCTCGAGGCCGCCAAGGCCAGCGACGCGCTTCCCCTGTGGATCACCGACCCGATGCACGGCAACGGTCTCACCACCCCCAACGGTTTCAAGACCCGTCGTTTCGATGACGTCGTCGACGAGGTTAAGGGCTTCTTTGAGGCTCACCGAGACGCCGGCACCTTCCCCGGTGGATTGCACGTCGAGCTGACTGGTGACGATGTGACGGAGTGCCTCGGTGGTGCCGAAATGATTGATGAGGACACCCTCGCCACTCGCTATGAGTCGTTGTGTGATCCCCGCCTGAATCACAAGCAGTCCCTCGAGCTTGCCTTCCTGGTGGCCGAAGAATTGTCGGCTCGCTAAACGCTTCACGTCAGATGGTGGCTGCCCCTTGGGGCGGTCACCATCTGTGCTTTAGTAGGCGCCTGTAATAGTGATGGTGGTGCCGCGAGGGGACATCAGTCCCGATGCAGGATCGACCGACACGGCCTTTGCAAAGTCTTCGCCCCACAGTGAAGCGGGGAGGTCAGATGAAACTTCGGCGACGAAGCCGAGGGACTCGAGCAACTCTTTGGCCTGTTGGATCGTCAGACCCGACACTTCGGGAATCATGATGAGCTCGGGACCCTTCGAAATAACGAGGGTGACTGAGTCGCCGGGTGCGAGTTTTGCTGCGTGGTCCACTCGAATAACTGCACCCTTTTTGACGGTGTCGCTGAATTCTGTGGTGGGGGATACCGACACGACGAGTCCCACGTCTTCTAATGCTTTTGTTGCCCAAGCCGTGGAACGACCCTCGACATCGGGCACTGGCCCGGCGGAGACAATCAAGGAAACGAGGTCGCCACGGTACAACTGGGAACCAGCCGTGACGGGTGTGCTATCCGGCCCCACCACACTGATGATGGTGTCGGCGGGCGCGCTGTCGTCGAATCGCGTGACATTTGCGGCGATAGAGATATCCAGCATCCCCAGTGCTGAGGTGTAATCGGCAATGGACTGACCGGACCACTCGGGAAGTGTGACGGGTTCAGCACCGAGTGAAATCACAAGGTGCACCTCGGTGCCCTTGGGCACGGGACCTGTCAGTTCGGGGTCGGTTCGAATCACGAGCCCTTCCGCGACGTCCTGAGTGTATTCCTCAATGGCGGGTGTGAGCACAACGAGTCCCGCGTCGGTCAATTGGGCCGTGGCCTCGTCGGCGGTTAGTCCGGCAACGGAAATTTGCGAGGCCAGCGATCCCGGTCCCATGCCGAACCACCAGCCGGCTCCACCGGTCAGCAATACGACGACCACGGCGATGATGGCCAACAGT
>CALBMG010000159.1 GCA_937896185.1 uncultured Microbacteriaceae bacterium
CGGCTGCCCCAGGTGCCTGTACGGTCACGACGACAGAGTCACCGACGGGGTCGACCGAGGTGATGGTGCCCTTTTCGCTGATAATTCCTGTGAACATTTAGTGTTCCTCCCGTGCCGTAATCACAATGTCGGCCCCAATTATTTCCGTACTCACAAGTCGCAGCCCCCGGGCTTCCGCCAGGGTGCCGACCCCGATGTCACCGACGGCGGTTTTGTCGCCGCCGATCAGCATCGGCGCCATGCAGATTACGTATTCGTCGACGAGTCCCGCACGAATGAACGCTGACATGAGCGTGGGCCCGCCCTCGATGAACAGGCTGCGATGGCCGGCCTCGAACAGGCGCCCGAGGGCATCGGCAAGGTCGCCGGTTTCCGTAATCACTCCGCGGGGGTGTGCGTTCAGAGCGGCGCCCGCGGGAATCGGGGTTGCCCCGAACACTACGGGGAGTGGTTGGTTCAGCAGGAGGTTTCCGTCGGCATCCCGCGCGGTCAACGACGGATTGTCGGCCAGCACAGTGCCGGTACCCACCGCGATGATGTCGTTGTCTGCGCGCAAGCGGTGAATGAATTCGCGGGTTGCGGCGCCCGTGATCCACTGGCTGGTTCCGTCGGCGGCCGCAGCGCGGCCATCCAACGACGCCGCCCATTTCGCGGTCACATAGGGGCGGCCCAGACGAGCGCTCGTCAGCCAGCGGTGTTGAAATTCTGTGGCCTCGGCCTCGAGCACACCCGAAATGACCTCGATGCCCGCCTCGCGCAGCGTCGCAGCCCCACCCGACGCCTCGCCGCTGGGGTCACTCACTGCGTACACGACACGTGACACACCCGCGGCAATCAGCGCCTGGGCACAGGGCCCGGTGCGACCCGTGTGATTGCAGGGTTCCAGAGTGACCACCGCGGTCAGCCCGCGGGCGTCAGCGATCTGGGACAGCGCATCGGCCTCGGCATGAGGCGTGCCCGCACCCTTGTGCCAGCCTTGGGCCAGGATCATTCCGTCGTCATCGACCAGTACACACCCGACCTGCGGGTTGCCGCCGATGCGGGGCCCTCGCGCGGCCAACGCCAGCGCCCGACGCATCGCGTCGTCATAGTGGGGGTTCATCCGGTCTCCTGTCCGAGCAGGTTCCGGGGATGCGACAAGGGTCGCCACGCGAGGCATCACTGCCGTCGCGTTCGTGCTTCCTCCCATCCGGACTATAACCGTCGGTGCTGGAATTTCACCAGCTCAACCGCCAGCCTTTCGGCGTGCGGGTCGCGGACTGTAACCGCCGGCTCAGATTTTCACTGACCCCGGAGCACGTGCTCAGTAACAGTGTACCCCCCACGACTCGGTACTTCGACGGTCGAACTATTTTCTGGGCGGATTCATATGAGTACGCTGAACCTATGCCGCAGTTCGTCATCGCCGTCGATCAGGGGACCACGTCCACACGTGCCGTCGCCTATGACAATTCGGGCACCCCGGTCGCACAATCGCAGCGACCCCACGAACAAATCTTTCCCCACCCGGGCTGGGTGGAACACAACCCGGCCGAAATCTGGGCCAACACTGTGGTCGTACTCACCGAGGTCGAATCCGCCCTGCATGGCAACCCGTCTGCCGGTGTGCCCGCCGCCATCGGGATCACGAATCAGCGCGAAACCGTGGTGCTGTGGAACCGTGTGACGGGCCAACCCATCGGCAACGCCATCGTCTGGCAAGACACCCGCACACAGGATCGCATCGACGAACTCGAACAATCACTCGGCAGCGATGCAGCCCGAGACATCACCGGACTTCCGCTGGCCACCTATTTCTCGGCCACAAAAATTGCGTGGCTGTTGGACACCCACCCCGAGGCGCGGGCCGCCGCCGAACGCGGCGAAATCTGTGCCGGCACCATCGATTCGTGGCTCGTGTGGAACCTCACCGGTGGCCCGAACGGTGGACAGCACCTCACCGATGTCACCAACGCATCGCGAACCCTGCTGATGGATATCCGCACACTGGAATGGCGTGACGACCTGTGCACCCTGTTTGACGTGCCACCCGCCGCGCTGCCGCAAATCGTGTCCTCGATCGATGACTTTGGTCGGGTTGCCGCGGGCCTCCCGTGTGAGGGCGCACCCATCACAGCGGTGTTGGGCGATCAACAGGCCGCGACTTTTGGTCAGCTGGCCCTCGAGCCCGGCGAATGCAAGACCACCTACGGCACCGGCAATTTCCTGATCGTGTCAACGGGCACCGAGCTGGTGCGCTCGTCCCACGGTCTCATTTCCACCGTCGGATACCGATGGGGCCATCAGCCCGTGCACTATGCTCTCGAAGGCTCGGTGGCGGTTACCGGGTCACTGTTTCAATGGTTGCGCGACGGACTGGGACTATTTTCGACAAACGACGAGGGCGAACGCCTCGCCGGTGAAGTGCCCGACAACGGTGGCGTGTACATCGTCCCCGCATTCAGCGGACTGTTCGCCCCGCACTGGCGTGCCGACGCCCGAGGCGTGATTACGGGGCTGACCCGCTTTGTCACCAAACACCACATCATCCGGGCAGCACTGGAATCCGTTGCCTTTCAGACGGCCGACATCATCGCCGCCGCCGAAGCGGACACGGGTGCGCCGGTCGAGATCATGAAAGTGGATGGCGGCATGACCGTCAACCGCGACCTGATGCAATTCCAGGCCGACCTATTGGACCGCGAGGTCGTCTGTGCCAATCGGCACGAATCCACGGCCCTCGGCGCCGCCTTTGCGGCGGGGCTGGGCGCCGGCGTCTGGAAATCGATCGAAGAACTTCGAGGGCTATCAGCGGGTGACCCCGAACGATTCAGCCCATCCATGACGGAAACCGAGCGAAACGAGCTGCTGCGTCACTGGCGCAAGGCGCTGGACCGCAGCCTGGGCTGGGTCGACTAGCGCGAACCGCCCGGCAGGAAACCGACAGCGTCAT
>CALBMG010000160.1 GCA_937896185.1 uncultured Microbacteriaceae bacterium
GAACAACATCCTGAAGCCTTCGGACGGTCGCCCCGTGACCGTTCCCACCCAGGACATGATCATCGGTCTGCACCACCTCACCTCTGACCGTGACGGTGTCGCGGGCGAGGGTCGTGCGTTCAGCTCGATCGCCGAAGCCACCATGGCAATGGACAACCACGAACTGCACATCAATGCCAAGATCCGCCTGCGCGTTCCCGGTGTTGTGTCGTTCGATGGCCAGGACGCACCCGAGGGCTTCGCTCCCGGCAAGTCGTTCCACACCACTTTGGGTAAGGCCATCTTCAACGGCCTGCTTCCCGAGTCGTACCCCTATGTGACCCGCGTCGCCGACAAGGGTGTTATCACCGAAATCGTCGAGAACTTGGCTGAGCGTTACGCCAAGGTCGAGGTTGCTGCAACTCTGGACCGCATGAAGGACGCCGGTTTCCACTGGGCTACTCGCTCGGGTGTCACCGTTGCACTGTCCGACATCGTGACTCCTGCTGCCAAGAAGGGCATCATCGAGAAGCACGAAAAGGAAGCCGCAAAGATCGAATCGAAGTATGAGAAGGGCCTGCTGTCAAACCAGGAGCGTCACGACGAACTCATTTCGGTGTGGACCGAGGCTACCGCCGAGGTTAAGTCGGCCATGCAGGACGAGTTCAGCAAGGGCTACAACACCATCAACCGTATGGTCACCTCGGGAGCTCGTGGTAACTGGCTCCAAGTGGGTAACATCGCCGGTATGCGTGGTCTGGTCGCTAACCCGAAGGGTGAAATTATCGCCCGCCCGATCATCAACTCGTACCGTGAAGGCCTGTCGGTTGCCGAGTACTTCATCGCAACCCACGGTGCTCGTAAGGGTCTGGCTGACACCGCTCTGAAGACCGCTGACTCGGGTTACCTGACCCGTCGTTTGGTCGACGTCGCACAGGATGTCATCATCCGCGAAGCCGACTGTGGCACCAGCAAGGGGCTCGAGTACTCGATCAAGGACGAGCTTGCTCGTGAGGTGGGCGGTAACCCCGAGAACCTCATCTTCGGTCGTGTTCTCGTCGAGGCTGCGGTCAACGCTGCGGGTGAGGTTGTGGCTGACGCCGGAACCGACCTCGGTCGTGACCTGGTCAAGCACATCGTCGCCAGCGGCGTCGAGGTTGTCAAGGCTCGTTCGCCCCTCACCTGTGAGGCCCAGATCGGTGTCTGTGCAGCATGTTACGGCCGCTCGATGGCAACGGGTAAGACCGTTGACCTCGGTGAAGCTGTCGGTATCATCGCCGCCCAGTCGATCGGTGAGCCCGGAACCCAGCTGACCATGCGTACCTTCCACACGGGTGGTACCGCTGGTGCAGCCGACATCACCCAGGGTCTGCCTCGTGTGACCGAGCTCTTCGAAGCCCGTACCCCGAAGGGCGCAAGCCCCATCGCGGACTTCGCAGGTCGTGTCAAGGTCGAGACCAAGGCTGTGGATGGCGTCGAAGTTCCCGCGAAGTTGATCCTGACTCCCGACAACGGTGACGAAGAGCGCGCCTACCCGATCCTCAAGCACGCAGTGCTGTTGGTCGAGGACGGTCAGCACGTCGAGACCGGAGACCAGCTGTTCGAAGGAACCATCGACCCCAAGGAAGTTCTGCGCGTCAAGGGTGTTTCCGCAGTGCAGAAGTTCCTCGTCGACGGCGTCTACTCGACCTACATCGGCCAGGGTGTTCCCGTTCACACGAAGCACATCGAGGTCATTGTCCGTCAGATGCTCCGCAAGGTCACCATCGTTGACCACGGTGACACCACGTTCCTGCCCGGCGAGCTGGTTGACAGCACCCGCCACAAGGCTACCAGCCGCGAGGCTGTGTCCGAGGGCAAGCGCGGTGCAACCGCTCGTCCCGAGGTCATGGGTATCACCAAGGCTTCGCTCGCGACCGAATCGTGGCTGTCGGCCGCTTCGTTCCAGGAGACGACCCGCGTTTTGACGCAGGCCGCTCTGGAAGGCAAGCGCGACCCGCTGATCGGTCTGAAGGAGAACGTCATCATCGGTAAGTTGATCCCCGCCGGTACGGGCTTGCCCCACTACCGTCGCGTGTCGGTCGACGCGAACCAGGAAGAGGCTGACCGCCGCTACCCTCACCGCCACTTCGGCGCTACCGGTAGCTACGCGGATGACGCTTTCTCGTACGCCGACCTTGACTCGTTCAACTCGGCCACCTACGATGCCAGCGGTTTCACCACCGGCGAACTGTAGGAACTCCACGTCTCAGGGCTCGGCTTCGGCCGGGCCCTGTGTCGTTTCCGGATGGGTTCCGGTCGGGTAACGGTTGGGGATAAAACCAGCAGGGGTTTGTGTCGCGAGACTAACGTGCACGGATGGTTACTCTGTCCGTCTCCGTTGCGGTCGTTGCGTGGGTGACATTCACTGTCTGGGCGGTCTGGTTGTGCGTTGTCGATTTTCGCGAGCATCGACTGCCCGACGTGTGGGTGCTCCCCGCATATCCTGTGGCACTGGCCTGGTCGGGTTGGCTGCACCCCGGAACCAGCCTCGACGTCTGTGGCGCCGCCGCACTGACGATGGCCGCAGCATATGTGTTGCACCGCCTGACGGGGCTCGGACTGGGGGACGTGAAACTCATTGGGGTCTGCGTTATCTTGGTTGCACCGACGGGTGAGCTCGCCTCCGCCTTTGTCGCCATCGCGTTGATTGGGGGAATCCACGCTCTCATTCATGCCGCCATCGTCCGCGACCTGCGATCCGATATCCCGTTCGGCCCCGCAATCCTGACGGGAACGGCCCTCACACTGCTGGCAAGCATTTGACCGCACTGGCAAATCCGAGTATCGTTAAAGACGCTGTGTGCTCTCTGTAGTCGCGCCCTGTACAGGGTGCAACGTACAGGGCGCCCACACACGGACCGCAATTCGCTGGATCGGCTTGACTGTCGAACCGGCGAGGTCCCCACGGCATACTCGCACCCGCGAGTAACAAGGCCCTCGAGCAATCGAAGTCCTGCCCCATTTGCTGTCACCGTGCAGCGAAAAACTAGGAGAAATTCGTGCCAACTATTCAGCAGTTGGTTCGTAAGGGACGCAGCCCCAAGGTCACCAAGACCAAGGCGCCCGCCCTTAAGTCGAACCCGCAGCAGCGTGGCGTATGCACCCGTGTGTACACCACCACCCCCAAGAAGCCGAACTCGGCCCTCCGTAAGGTTGCCCGTGTAAAGCTCTCGAACGGCGTCGAGGTTACCGCGTACATTCCCGGTGAAGGCCACAACCTTCAGGAGCACTCGATGGTGCTCGTCCGTGGTGGACGTGTGAAGGACCTCCCCGGTGTCCGCTACAAGATCGTTCGTGGCGCACTCGACACCCAGGCAGTCAAGAACCGCAAGCAGGCTCGTAGCCGCTATGGAGCGAAAGCAGACAAGAAGTAATGCCTCGTAAAGGTCCCGCGGCCAAGCGCCCCGTAGTAGCTGACCCGATCTATGGCTCGCCCGTAGTTTCGCAGCTTGTCAACAAGATCCTTCTCGATGGTAAGAAGGGTCTCGCCGAGCGCATCGTTTACGGTGCACTGTCCGGCGTTGCAGAGAAGTCGAGCCAGGACCCCGTAGTCCTGCTCAAGAAGGCTCTCGACAACGTTCGCCCCACCCTTGAGGTACGTTCGCGCCGCGTTGGTGGCTCGACCTACCAGGTTCCCGTTGAAGTCAAGCCTCACCGTGCAAACACTCTTGCACTGCGTTGGTTGACCTCGTACGCCAAGTCGCGTCGTGAAAAGACGATGACCGAGCGTCTCCAGAACGAGATCCTTGACGCCTCGAACGGCCTCGGTGCCGCGGTTAAGCGCCGTGAAGACACCCACAAGATGGCCGAGTCGAACAAGGCATTCGCTCACTACCGCTGGTAGTCAGCACTGGGGCCGGCCACGGCCGGCCCCACCCACAAATTTTCTACACGAACTTTTTGATACACAACCCAATCAACGGAGGAACCCGTGGCACAGGACGTGCTTACTGACCTTAAGAAGGTCCGCAACATCGGAATTATGGCGCACATCGACGCCGGTAAGACGACGACCACCGAACGCATCCTGTTCTACACGGGTATCACCCACAAGATCGGTGAAGTTCACGACGGTGCAGCCACCATGGACTGGATGGCACAGGAGCAGGAACGTGGCATCACAATTACCTCCGCTGCAACCACCTGTTTCTGGGACAAGAACCAGATCAACATCATTGACACCCCCGGTCACGTTGACTT
>CALBMG010000161.1 GCA_937896185.1 uncultured Microbacteriaceae bacterium
CGCCCATGACTAGCGATCTCGGCGGCACCACACTCGACGACTGGCGTGACCACTACGCGGCACGCACCGCCGGATTGAGTGTTTCCGAGGTGCGCGCGCTTTTCGCGGTTGCCTCGCGACCCGAAGTGGTTTCTCTCGCTGGCGGTATGCCCGCCGTTTCTGCCCTCCCCCTGGAGCTCATCAGTGATTCCGTCCAGCGCGTGATGGCCGACGCAGGACCGACCGCGCTGCAGTACGGATCGGGACAGGGACTTCCCGTCCTGCGCGAACAGATTCTCGAGATCTGTGCACTCGAAGGAATTGATGCCAGCGCGAACAACATCGTCGTGACTGACGAGGGCGGCGGCATCCGGCAAGTGGCCTTCGAGATCCCGCTCCACTTCCTCAACGAAAGCGGGTTGCCGGACCTCGCCAACGACACGCTGCTCCTGCAATGGTCGTTCGAGTTCGATTACCCCGGGCTCGTGTGGACGGTGTCCTACGACTACACGCAAGCGGCGGAGGTGCGCGACTTCCAAGGGTTCGAGGACATCATCGACGCGAGCTTCATCAAGTAAATAGACGGAAGAAGAACGCGCCAACGGTATCGCCGCAGGTTTGAAGTTCGAGCACATTTACTCGGCCGACGAGCTGGTGTCCAGCGACAACACATTCTTTGTTGCCACGGGTGTTACTGATGGCGATTTGATTCGAGGCGTGCGTCGCGAGGGCGCCTGGTTGCGCACCGAAAGCATCATTTTCCGTTCGCGTTCCGGTACCGTTCGCCGAGTCTCGTCCGATTATTTGGCCTCACGCTGGATCACCGAATAGCCGTCAGCTGAGGCCCGGTTTACGCGGGATAAAAGCTGCGCATGCGCCGGCGGGCGGCGATGATGTGTTGGCACATGGCTTCGCGTGCTGCGTCAGAGTCGCGGGCTCGAAGCGCCTCGAGAATCGCGGAGTGTTCGCGTGATACCTCGCTCGCTTCTTCATGCGTGAAAGGGTACGCGTGCAGGTGCAGGTGGGCGCGCATTCGGTGAATTGATTGCGAGAGCAGGTTGTTTCCGCAATTGTCGGCGAGGATGTCGTGGAATACCGCGTCGGCTTCGGTCAGTTCACGGTTCAGCGGATGCGCGGTTCCGCTTTCGAGTTCGTGTGCCGTCTGGGTAAATACGTCAATCGATGCCGCAAGGGTGTCGATCATCTCATCGGTGCAATTTTGAGCCGTGAGGTAGGCGGCCTCGGGTTCGAGCAGTTCGCGCATGGCAAAGGCGCTGTCGAAACCTGCCCCACCGACCAGTGATGCGACAGAGAACCCACGATTCGCGTTTTTCACGACGAAACCTTCGGCTTCGAGCCTCGGCAGTGATTCGCGCAGCGGGGTGGGTGACACGGACAGTTGCCGGGCAAGCTTTTCGACGTTGATCCATTCGCCGGGTTGCAGTTGTCCGGTACGGATGTGATGGATCACGATGTTCATGCAGTAGTCGGCCAGCGGTTCACGCGGCGCGGGGCTTGGCGTAGTCGAGGCATCGGACATGAGATTTACTTTATCGTCCGAGTTTAGAAAATCCCTAAACGGCAGCTGGATGGCAGGGGTGAGCTAGTGCAACAGGCCCTTCATGCGGAGTTCCTGATCCACGGTGCGATTTTTGCCCAGAATGTAGGCCGACCACAGACCGGCTAACGAGAAGGTTGCAAGCCCCAGGAGCCCAACGGTCCAACTTCCCGTTGCGGCGTGCGACCAGCCCATTAGTGGGGCGGCGATTGCGGCACCGCTGTACGAGATGAACTGGGTGAACGCGCTGAGTTTCAGTGACGAGTGTGTGGTTTCGGACCGCAGGTTGATGAGAACGAGTGACAGCGGGAACAGCAGCGGCCCTGATCCCAGTGTCAGTGCCCACAGGAAGGGCGCAGCGGAAGGGGCGATGACGAAACCGAGTGAACCGATGATGGTGAGAGCAACACCCGAGGCCACCAGACCTGCGACGTTTTTCAGCCGAGCGGCGAGCACGGGAGCCAGCAATGCCCAGGGCAGTCCGATGCCCGCGAACAGCGAGAGCATCACGCCACCACCCGAGATGTCGAGTCCTGCGTTGTCGACCGCGATGGCGGGCATCCACGCAAACATCGTGTATCCGGTCATCGAGGACACGGTCAGCGACAGTGCAAGCGCCCACGCGGTCGGTGCTTTCGTCAAGGTCAGACGAGGTCCGTGGGTGTCCATGATGTCGATGTGTTCGGCGTGACCGGAACGAACTTCGACAATCCATGGAATTGTGGCCAATAGTGGAACGACCGCCCACGCGATGAGGGCGACCCTCCAGCCATAGGTGTCGCTGAGGGGCACGGCGATGAGTGGGGCGATGAGCGATGTCACCGACATCGCCACGGTGTACATCGCAGAGACGCGTCCAATGCTGTGGGGGAAATAACGTTTGATGACGGGGGGCAACGCAACATTTCCCATGCCGCTGCCGATGAGTGCAATGAGTGACCCGGCAGCCATCATCTGCCAGCTCGACGACAACCCGCGGATGATGTGCCCCGCGACGATCAGCACAGTGAGGACGATGAGGACGTTTTCGAGCCCGATTGGTTTGGCCAGACGTGATGTCAGCAATCCGCCGAGGACGAATCCGACGGGCGGCAGTGTGCCTAATACGCTGCGGGCGAGGGTGTTGAGTGGGATTTCTGCGTCGACGATGTCGTAGATCGGGCTGAGGCCGCTGATGGCGGATCGGATGCTGAGCGCGACGAAAAGCACACCCAGAAGGGCAATGATTCCGTCCGACCAGGCGGTCCGGTTGTTAGCGAGTGCCATCAGAGTCCATTGTGGACTCCGTCGCGGGTTCTTCGAAATCGATCTGAATTTCGTCGAGCACATCGGCTTCGCTGGCTGAGAGCGCTGCGGGCTCGGGGAACTTGGTCAGGTTCAGTTCTCGCACTTCTTTGTCAACGCTGGCGATCGACGCGACAGCATCCACGTCGATGCCAGGAAATTTCTTTGCGTGCACGAGGAGTCGAGTTTCAAATGAGCCCGCAAAGTCGTTGAATGCTTGCACGGCGGTGGCCAATCCACGTCCCACCTTGGCCGCCGAATCCGCTGCGGTCCCGAGTCGCTTGTACAGTTCCTGGCCGAGTTCGACGATTTTGACGACCTCGCGGGATTGCTGTTGCTGTTTCCAGATATAGCCCACTGCCTTCAGTGTTGTGAACAGCGAAACGGGGGAGACCAGGGCGACTTTCTGATTCAACGCGAAGTCAAACAGTGTGGTGTCGGCTTCCAATGCTTCGGACAGCATCGCATCGCTGGGGACGAACATGATGACGTAGTCCGCGCTGGAATTGAGGCGCTCCCAATATTTTCGGTCGGACAGTACCTTCACGTGATCACGCATGGATTTGGCGTGGTTCTTGAGGTGGCCACGCACATCACCGCCCGTTTCGTTCGCCTTCATTGAGATCG
>CALBMG010000162.1 GCA_937896185.1 uncultured Microbacteriaceae bacterium
GTGGTCAGTCCGCCAATGTTGTCCACACGGAATTTGATGGCGGCCACCACTGGTGCAGCCGAGTGTCCCGCCATGGCGCCGGTGTCGCCCAGCGCAAAGTCAATATACTCGTGGCCGTCAATGTCGCGGATGCGGTTGCCGCGAGCGGATTCCAAATAGACGGGGAATGCGCCGGCCTTCTTGTTCATCCACGTCATGGGGACTCGGCCGAATAGGTGATCAGCACGGGCAAAAGCGGCTTGAGATTTGGGTCGCATTGCCGAGAAAAATTGTTGCTCTCGTTCGAACAGGGCGGCCAGGTGAGTGCGGTCAATGCCGGTCACGATTTTCACATCCTTGTAGAAAAACCGAAGTGGTTATCTCGAATCTATGCGAAATCGCGTGCAGAAATCAAATTTCGCGAGCAAATTCGTCGCGAATCCCTTCGAGCAGTGCGCGGACTTCAGGCCACGATTCACCAAAACGGGGGTGCAATTCCAGCTCGTGGACCTCGTTGATCGGCACCCACCTCAGTTCGATGCTCTCGCCGTCATTATCGAATGGTTCGAAATACCTCGTCGCGCGGCCGATTACGGTCGAATATTTCCAAAACCCCAAATCGATGACGAACTCACCCGCACGTTCAATCGCATCCAGCGGAACACCGGCCTCTTCGTGCGCCTCCCGGAACGCTCCCTCTTCGAAGGTTTCGTTGAGCCGGATCGCCCCGCCCGGGATACCCCACGTGCCACCGTGGTGGCTCCACAGTGCGCGCAACTGCAGCAGGACCGAATCGGTTTCGGGATACCAGACAAGCACCCCGGCTGCCCCGAATCGCCCCCACACCTTTTCCCCGTTGGGGCCATAGACCCAGGCGTCGCCCGGGTCACGCAAATGCGGAGGAGGAAGGTGTCCCATGCGGCAAGCCTATCCCCGGCGAAACTTACTTCTTGGGACCGCGGCGCTCACGCACACGCATGTTGACCTGGATGGGCGAACCCTCGAAGCCCCACACTTCGCGAAGTCGACGAGTGATGAATCGACGGTACTGCGGGTCGAGGAAACCGGTGGTGAACAGCACGAATGTCGGAGGACGGGTCGATGCCTGCGTTCCAAAGAGGATTCGAGGCTGTTTGCCGCCACGCACAGGGTGCGGGTGCGCCATCGCCAGTTCGGCAACAAACGCGTTGAACTTTCCGGTCGGAATTCGGGTATCCCACGATTCCAGCGCCAACTCCAGTGCAGGCACCAACTTTTCGAGGTGGCGACCAGTACGAGCCGAGATGTTCACGCGAGGAGCCCACGCCACGTGCGCGAGGTCCTGTTCGATTTCTCGTTCCAGGTAGCGGCGGCGATCGTCGTCGAGCAGATCCCACTTATTGAATGCCAGTACCAGCGAGCGGCCCGATTCGAGGACCATGTCGATGATGCGGATGTCCTGTTCGCTGATCGGTTCGGTGACGTCCAATACGACAACAGCGACCTCAGCTTTTTCCAGTGCCGCTGCGGTTCGCAGCGACGCATAGAAGTCAGCGCCCTGTTGCAGGTGCACACGTCGACGAATACCGGCGGTGTCAACGAAACGCCACACCTTGCCGCCGAGCTCGATCTGCTCGTCGATGGGGTCACGGGTGGTGCCCGCCAGTTCATTGACGACTACGCGTTCCTCGCCGGCGGCTTTGTTCAGCAATGACGACTTGCCGACATTCGGACGGCCAAGGATTGCGACACGACGGGGTCCACCGATTTCGGTTTTTGCTACGGCCGATACTGAAGGAAGGACTTTCATCGCGGCTTCGAGCAGGTCATAAACTCCGCGGCCGTGAATTGCGGACACGGGGTAGGGTTCGCCAAGACCCAGTGACCACAGGGCGGCGGCTTCGGCCTCCATACGGGGGTCGTCGACCTTGTTGGCGACAAGAATCACGGGTCGGTTGGTCGCGCGGAGCATCTTGACAACGCGCTCGTCGGTAGCGGTTGCACCAACAACTGCGTCCACCACAAAGAGCACTGCGTCGGCCAGCTCGATCGCAATCTCGGCTTGGGCTGCGACGCTGGCATCGATGCCACGAGCGTCGGGCTCCCACCCGCCGGTGTCCACGATTGTGAACTTGCGGTCGTTCCATTCCGCCTTGTACGACACACGGTCACGAGTCACACCAGGGGTGTCTTCGACCACGGCCTCGCGGCGACCCAGGATGCGGTTTACCAGAGCCGACTTGCCCACGTTGGGGCGACCAACAATCGCCAACACGGGAAGAGCGGGCAGCTCAATCGCCTCGGTGGTGTCGCCCAGTCGCGCCTCGATGATGGCAATGTCATCCTCATCGAGGTCATATTCGGCAAGGCCCTGACGCAGAGCATCGGCACGAACCGATGCTTCCTCGTCGCTTAGCGCCTCGAGCTTGTCATACAGGTCGGGCATTTCGGGGTAGTCGTCGTTGTCGCTCACGGAGCACTCACTTTCACACGCACAATGTCATAGACGGCTTCGACCGTCTGCTCAAAATTCAAATCCGATGAATCAACGGGAACGACTCCCGGTGCGGCCGTGAGGAAGTTCACGACACTCGAATCCTTGGTGTCTCGCGCACGGAGCGAACGCTCGGTGTCCTCGCGAGATGCGCCGGCAACCTCACCAGCACGCCGTGCCATTCTAACCTCTTCACGGGCCGTCAGCAGAATGCGGGCCGTCGCCTCGGGCACAACAACCGTGGTGATGTCGCGACCTTCGACAACAATTCCGGGCCGATCGCACTCGGCGATGAGCCTGCGCGTTAACAGTTTCATAAACAGCCGAACTTCAGGATTCACCGCAACTGTGCTCACCGTGTCGCTGATTTCGGAACTACGGATGATCGTCGTAACGTCGGTTTCGCCAACCCGCACGTGCTCGCGTTCGGGGTCAACCGAAATCTCGTAGGGGAACGCTTCCAACACTGCCGATACTTCGGCTGATGACGATGCATCGACACCGGTCTGCGAAAGCCACCAGGCGAGCGCGCGATACGCGGCACCAGTGTCGAGGAACCCGAAACCCGCCCGCACTGCAACTGCGCGCGAAACCGACGATTTTCCGCTTCCCGCGGGGCCGTCAACGGCGACGACAAGTTCGCTC
>CALBMG010000163.1 GCA_937896185.1 uncultured Microbacteriaceae bacterium
CCAGTACAAATTTTTCTTCGTCGCCGTGAATGTGGGCGGTGATTACGGTGCCGGGTGCGACACGGGAAGCGTCTACGGGTTCGGTGCCCACGTGTGCGTTCTTCAGCATGTCGGTCAGCTGGCGGATGCGCGCCTCGATGCGTCCTTGCTCTTCCTTCGCAGCGTGGTAGCCGCCGTTTTCTTTCAGGTCGCCTTCGGCGCGTGCTGCTTCGATGCGCCCTACGATTTCGGCGCGCTTGACGGTGGTCAGCTGCTCGAGTTCGAGAGCCAGACGGTCAAACGATTCCTGGTTAAGCCATTGGGCGGACATGGGGACTCCTTCAGAGTGAACTAGTCAAGGCTAGCCGAGAGCCCCACCGAGGCTCAAATTGGGTCAGGGGCGCCAGCAGTGGTCAACACCCGCGGCGGTGGGCGCGCCGACGGTGCGAATCTCCGTTGTGTAGCTCTGTGAGGTGTTTTCCGAGGCGGGGTGATGCTCGATGACCCACCCGATCACTCCGAAACCAGAATCGAGGGCTCGCAGAGCACAGGACACCGGTGTTCCCGCGGGTGCGGTCACTGTATAGGTCAGGGTTACCGAGTCGCCGACAATCTCCATCGAATTGTCGCGGGTCTCGAGCCCTGCATCGGGTGCTGCGTTGATGGACCAAATTCCCCACGGGAGAAAAATTCCCATAAGCGCGGCAGAGATGAGCAACACGGTTCGTCGGCTGATGGGGGCGCGGGTTCGCCCGTATCGGCTCCGCAGCGCCTCGTCCGTGGTGTGTGGTGTGTGAACCATGCCATCCCCTGAGTAATCTTGTTATAAGGCTACGCGAATCGGAGAAACCATGTTGACGACAACCATGTTGATCGCGGTTGAGGAAATCGACCCCAACCAGGTAACCCCAGGCGTGGAAGGTTTCATTGCAACCGGACTGTTTGCTGTGGTGTCGTTGCTGTTGATCATTGACATGGTTCGTCGCATGCGACGGGTGCGTTACCGCGAAGAGGCGCGTCAGAACATTGATGCCGAGGAAGCCGCAGCGGGCCTCATCGATTCGGTTAACAAGCAAACGGGCAACACCCCGTAAATCTGACGAGTTGCGCCCCGGTTACGTCAAGGGGTTGAGGGCAATCAGAAGCACAGCGGTCCAGTGGCACAGGAATGCCACCACGGTGAACGAGTGGAAAACTTCGTGGAAACCGAACACACCCGGAATCGGGTTGGGCCGCTTCATTCCATACACGATTGCACCCACCGTATAGGCAAGCCCGCCCATCACGACCAGTATTGTCATCGCCGGGTTGGCGGCCCACAGGTCTGGCATGTACACAATCGACACCCAGCCGAGGACCAGGTACAACGGCACATAGACCCATCGGGGCGCGCCGACCCACAGCACGCGGAAGGCGATGCCCAAACCGGCGCCAATCCACACACCGATCAGCAACACCCAGCCTTTTTCGGGCGGCAACGCCAAAGCTCCCAATGGTGTGTAGGTTCCCGCGATGAGCAAGAAAATGTTCGCGTGATCGATGCGTTTGAACATGAGTTTCACCGGAGGTGACCAGTTGATGCGGTGATACGTGGCCGAGATTCCGAACAGCACGATCGAGGACAGCGCAAATGCGACACTCGTCCAGGTCGCCAGGGGTGTCGCGGCCAATGCCACCAGCACCAAACCACCGACGACGGCCAGCGGCAGTGCCCCGACATGCAACCAACCACGCCACACCGGCTTGCTATCGGCGGGAATGGCCGAATCTTCGAGCAACGGTAACCGCAACGGTTCAGATGTCGTCATACCCTCAGTGTATGTCCGTGGGCAGGGGCCGGCGCTGCGGTGCGGGAGTACTACGCTATGGTCATGAGTTTGTATTCGACGGTGACGACCCCCCTGAAACGGGTGTTGTATCGTCTGTACACTGCACGGCTCCGCCGCCACCTCGCCGAGGGAACTATGCCCCGACATGTGGGAATGATTATTGACGGCAACCGTCGTTGGGCGAGGCAACAATTTGGTGTGAGCACTGCCGAAGGTCACCGGGCGGGCGCCGAGAAGTTGCACGAATTTTTGTCCTGGTGCGACGAAGCCGGTGTATCCGTGGTGACGTTGTACCTGTTGTCGACCGACAATCTGACCGGCCGTGAATCCGCGGAACTCGACGCGCTGTGTGGCATCATCGCTGACCTTGCAACAGACCTTGCCGAGGTCCCCGATTGGCGAGTGCAGCATGTCGGGGCCCGCGATAAGCTGCCCGAAGTGCTGGCCGATGCTCTGGTGGATGCCGAAACGGCGACATCATCGCGCACGGGACTGCATATCAACCTTGCCGTGGGATACGGTGGTCGCCACGAAATCACCGAAGCGGTGCACGCGATCATCGACGAACACATGCAGAGTGGCAAAACCTTGGAAAGCCTGCAGGACGACATCACGCTGGAAAACATCGCGGATCACCTGTACACCAAAGGCCAGCCGGACCTTGACCTCGTCATTCGCACGTCGGGGGAACAGCGTATGTCCGACTTTATGCTGTGGCAGAGCGCCCACAGTGAACTGTATTTCGTCGAGGCGCTGGGGCCCGACTTGCGCGAAATCGATGTGTTGCGCGCGTTGCGAGACTTTTCGAGGCGCAGCCGTCGTTTTGGGGTTTAATCGTCGCCTGACAATGAGGTGACCCTCCGGTGAACATTCACTGTCCCCGCGTGTCGAACCGTGCAGCAATGAAGCCGCGGGCGTAATTTCGGGATATGAGGTAACCAAGTCGTGGTCGAGAGGGCCACCCCGGCTCTGTCGGCCACCTGAGCACAAGTTCAGGCATGAACAGATGGAGCGAGCGTGACCACCACAACACCCCAGCCCTCCCGCACGAACAAG
>CALBMG010000164.1 GCA_937896185.1 uncultured Microbacteriaceae bacterium
GTCGGTGCCGGGGGTTCGCTTCCGTTCCTCCATGAGTCCGCGCACGTAGTCGGCGAATTCGCGCGACGCCTGCCGGGCCTCGGCTTGCTCTGCCTCGGTGGGGCTCACCTCGTACATCTTCACGATGGCCTGTGACCACGGGCGCAGCAGGTGTTCGTCCTCGTCGGGGAAGCCCAACAACGCGGCGATGACTTTGACGGGCAGGGGCTCGGCATAGTCGGCAATCACGTCGAATCGACCTGTTGCCGAAAGCTTGTCCTCGATGGCATCGAGCAGCGACGCGGTCAGTCGTTCGACCTGGGGTCGCAGGCCCTCGATCTTGTTGCGGTTGAAGGCCTTGGCAATCAGGGATTTCAAACGAGTGTGCTTCGGGGGCTCCGAATCCAAAATTGAATCGGCGTGGAGCCAGTTGAATTCGTGCCAGTCGGCTTCGGGGGATCGGGGGTTAAAGATTCGACCCAACGTGCGTGCACGCAACACCTGATTAGCGTCGTCGTACCCCGCCGCGATAAAGACGCCCAGCTCGTCGTGCCAGAACGGTTTGCCCACTGCGCGCATTTCGCTCAGGCCGGGGTAGGGGTCGGCGACAAATTCCGGATCGGTGAACGACAGCATGATGTCCTAACTTCAGGCGATGAAGGCGCGCAGGTCAGCCTCGATGGCGGCAACAACCTCGGCCACTCTGGCCTCGCGGTTGTCACCATCGGTGACGGCGGCGTCGACATAAATTTTGAGCTTGGGTTCGGTGCCGCTGGGGCGGACGATGACCCGAGAGCCACCGTCAATCGTCAACCGGATTAGGTCGGATGGCCCGAAGTTCTCGAAACCGTTGGCGAAATCGTCGACGGCTGTGACGGCGCGTCCGCCCAGTTCGGTGGGGGGATTGGTGCGGAATCGTCCGCTGATCGCGGGGATTTGGGACAGGTCCGATACCCGAATCGAAATCTGAGTCGAGGCGTACGCACCAAAGGTCGCGGCGAATTCGCGCAGGTGGTCGGCAACAGTGGCACCG
>CALBMG010000165.1 GCA_937896185.1 uncultured Microbacteriaceae bacterium
CCCGACTGGCAACGGTAATAGCCCAGCGCCCCGAGGTCCGAGGTGGTGAAACCGTCAATGCCCGCGACGATTGCGGCCGAGTTGGGGCCCTGAATCGCGATGAGTGCGACTGTGTCGGAACGATCATCAACAACTGCGTCGAAACCCTGTGCGCGCTCGATGATGGCGTTCGCAGCGACAAAACGGTTGCCCGCGTTGGCGACGACCATGAACTCCTGCTCACCAAGGCGGTAGACCACGAGGTCGTCGAGGATTCCGCCATCCTCGGCCAGCAACAGTGAATACTTGGCTCGGCCCAGGGGAATGTTCGACAGGGTTCCCGCGAGCGCGAAGTCCAAGAGGGCGCCGGCTTCGGGGCCGGTGACATAGATTTCGGCCATGTGGGACAGGTCAAAGATTCCGGCGGAATCGCGCACGGCATGGTGTTCGGCGAGGTCCGAGCTGTAGCGAACCGGCATCATCCAGCCGGCGAAATCGGTAAACGAGGCGCCCGCAGCCTGGTGCACTGCGTTGAGGGGCGAAAGGCGTTGGGTGTCTGACACAGTTTTCTCCAGAGTTCACGGCACAGGAATAGTGCAAAGGAACTCCCCCTCTGTCATTGGCCTGAGAGTTTCACCCCATGGGGGCTTTCACCGTCGGCGGGAACGATCACCTGTTCCACTTTTCAGAGTGGCCATTTCACTGCGGTACAAGGACCTGAGAGATTGGCGGGGAGGCTTGCTCCTTCGGTAATCATTCGCACGAGCGCCATGGGCTGCCGCTGTGCGGTGATTTCTCCCGCAGTGATTTTCGTGGCCGTATTGAGTTGTGGTTTCAGCATAACGCTCGAAACGCGCCAACAATAGAGCAGCGCGCAATTTTGTGGGCCTTGGTGAAGACTGCGGGCAAGGCAACCCACGCTCCACGAAAATTGTCTTGCCCGCGTCGCAATTCTTGTCGCCATCGGCGCAGCAGTGACAGCCGGGCGCACAGTTGTGGATAACTCTCGAGGCGGTTCCCGCGGTAGATTGACACACGATGTCATATAGCAAAAATCCACCACTGCGCACGCCGCTTCGCGAGATAGCTCAGATCGCAATTCCCGTGAGCCTTGAATTCGTGCTGATTCTCGTGCTGAACTTCGCGAACCAGATCGTCGTCGCAAATTTGGGTGATACGGCGATTGCCGCTGTGGGGTTTGCCAACTCGATTAACTTCATTTTCACGATGACGCTCAGTGCAATTGGCGCCTCGGTGTCCATCCTCGTTGCCCGAGCATTTGGCGCACAAAAACTGGGCGACGTTAACGCCATCGTCACGGTTGCAACCATCGCCAGCGCGGTGTTCTCGCTGGTGGTGTTGACGCCGATTGCCCTGTTCCCGTCGGAGATTCTGTCGTTCGTGGGGGCCGGTGCCGGCGTCACGGCGATGGGCTCATCCTTCCTCGCAATCAGCATGCTGTCGCTGCCGTTTGCTGTCGTCGCTGCGGCGCTCAGCGGAGCACTGCGTTCGGCGGGTCACCCGCGCTCCCCCATGGTCGCCACCCTCGCAACAGTCGCCATCAACGTGCCGCTGGCACTCGTGTTGGTCTTCGGCTGGGGCCCCATTCCCGCAATGGGCATCGATGGCGCAGCCTGGGCCACCCTGATCACGGCCGTAGCCAAGGCCGCGGTGTTGTGGGCACAAACCTTCCCCGTCTACCGGGTCGCTCGTTGGGAATTGCCGGCCGGCTTTGCGGCCTGGGCGCCCGTGATGGGGCCCCTGTTGACCCTCGCCGCCCCAATCGCCTTGCAAACGAGTTTCTGGACGACCGGAAATTTTCTATACAACATCGTTGTTGCCCAACTGGGTGACGAGGCGCTGGCGGCAACCAATATTCTCATCGCGCTGGA
>CALBMG010000166.1 GCA_937896185.1 uncultured Microbacteriaceae bacterium
GACATCGACATCAAAAATCGATAGTCTGCGGGTATCGGTTGCGATTGCGCAGACCCTAGGTTTGCTCACCCTCGCAATTGATGTCCCCAACGAATTTGTGCAGAAAACGCTGACAGACCTTCACTGTGATCTGGCCGTAGGCACAGAATAAGGCAGAGGAGCCAGCATGAAACTTCGAAGCAGAATCACCGCCACACTGGCGATCGCTGTCCTGAGTTCCGCAATGTTGGCCGGATGCACCGCAGGAAACGCGGCCCCGGAAGCCACCGAGTCCGCGGCGAGCGAAAACCCGTATGGTGGTTTTCCCGTCGATTTGCCCGTCGCTGAAGACGTCGTACTGACCCTCTCGGACGGCACACACGACGTGGACATCACCATGGGAGAGCTCATTGATCTCTCGACCGAAGAATTTACAATCGTGGAACCGTTCGTTGAAACTGAACAAACCTTCCGTGGTGTGGCACTCGACGAACTGTTCGCCAAAATCGGCTTTGAATCCGGTGACTCAATCGCAACCATCGCGTTGAACGACTATCAATACGTTGATACCGCCGGTGCATTCACATCAAATGATGGCATTTTGGCTGTATTCCGCGACGGTGAACAAATTCCCATGGACCAGGGTGGACCCATCCGCATCGTGTTCCCTTCGGATTCCGAATATTTCACCGTGCTGGACGCGTGGAACTGGAGCCTTCGTTCGATCGAGTTGAGACAGTAACACTATGTTTTTCCGTCCCGTTGTCGCCGAAAAGCCTGGGATGTTGATTGCGCCCAAACTGGGCCAGGTGATACTCGCGAACCTGCTTATCGTCGTGCTCGCGGTATTGGGGTTCTGGTCGGTGAACTCGATGCAGCAACACGAGTCGGAGCGCTCACAGATTTTTGCCGAAGAAAGCGACGCCAGCGCAATGGTGTACGCGCAGCGTGAATCATTCAACGTGCTGCTCGCCATCGAACAATGGAATGCCGGCAAGCTGACAGGGCGCGACGTGCAAATCGCGCGGGCGCTGTTGGGTCAACGTCTCACTGTCGAGACAGCATCCGGCGTGTATACCTCGGACCTCGCACACGTCGAATACCGGGACGCGCTCGCCGAAATCGATTATTGGTTGCTGCTCATCAACGATGTGGGCAGCCTGCAAAAACGAGCGTTCTACTCGGACATGTCGGACTCACTCGACAACTTTGCGCGTCAAACACGCCAACTCGACAAGACTTTCCAGCAAGTTTCGAGGGATACGACGACCGCGGCACTGGCAGAACGCGCGCAATCCGACCTGGTGCAGACATTACTGCTGGGGTTTGCCATGATCATTGGTGCGATCCTCAGCGCGTGGGTCGCGATGGACATTCTGCGAGGATATCGTCGCATCAGCAAACAAATTGCCGAAGAACGTGCCGAACTGGACACCGCAATCGAGCAACTCGACCTGATGCATCGACTCGAAGCAAAGGCTGCCCGGTGGGCGAAGGAAGTCGTCGACGGCGAACCGTCGGACAAAATATTGAAACACCTCGCACTGGATCTGTCGGCGTTGGGCAATGGCCTGGTGGTGGACTTCGATTTGCGCCCCGAGGCCGAACTCGCCGTGTCGGTCTGCACCATTCCACAGGGCGGAATCAACAGGGACGAACTGACAATCCTGATGCGTCGTGCCGAGGAAATCGTCACCTCACTGCGCACCCGCGACGCCGCGGTCGAAGAGCTCGAATTCCAAAGAAAGCACGACGCACTCACGGGAATACCCAACCGTGAAATGTTCCTCGAGTCGGTACAGGCGAAGCTCAACACGCGAATAAAGGGGAAAGTGGTAGCGGTCGCGATCTTTGACATCGACCGTTTCGGTGACGTCAACGCAGCTCTGGGTTACTCGGTCGGAGACAAAGTTCTTGTCGAAGCGGCGGATACTCTCAGCCATATCACTCGAGGACGCGAAAGCATTGCCCGTTTGTCTGCCGACGAATTCGCGATCGTCGGTGAATACGACGACCACGCCGAAGTGGATCGGCGTGTGAACGAAATCGTAAACTCGCTGACCTTCCAAGTTGACGCTGATGAAGTCGAATCCGCAGTCACCGCCAGCGTTGGATATATGGTGTGTGATGGCCACATGACAGAGGCCTCGGAACTTATCAGCTGCGCATCGACAGCCATCTATGTAGCGAAGTCTGAGACCGAACGTCGTGGCTGTGTGGAATTTGACCTGGACAAGCACAGTCACCTGATGACGACCTGGCACGAAGAACTGGCTGTTCGCAATGCATTGCGGTCGGGCGAATTCAAGCTGTACTACCAGCCGCTCGTTGACTGCGCAACGCGGCGACCTGTCGGTGCCGAGGCCCTGATTCGCTGGGATCGTCCGGGAACGGGCATCGTGAACCCCAATGACTTCCTGCCCATCGTTCAGCGTGCAGGCATCGCCGTCGAAATGGGGTGGTTCGTCATCGAGGAAGCGTTCCAATTTTGGAACCGCAATGTCAGCGAGGCGACGAGATCGGACCCCGAACGCATTCCGTACATCTCGATCAACCTCGACGCCGAGCAGCTCGAGATGCCCAGCCTTGCACCGTTCATCATCAATTCGGCGAAGCGCAACCAAGTTCCCCTGAAATCGGTGGTTCTCGAGGTCACCGAACATTCACTGGCATCCAGCGACTTGGCTCGTGACCAGTTGATTGAATTACGCAACGCAGGTGCCCGCATTGCACTCGACGACTTTGGAACTGGGTATTCCAGTTTGGGGCAGGCCCACAACCTGCCGCTGGACATCCTCAAAATCGACCGGAGTTTCTTGCCTGAGGGTGACCAGGGGTCAGAAGGCTGGGATTTGGTGTCGGACATTAAACGCATCGCGGATACGTTGAACCTGGCCGTCGTGGCGGAAGGCGTTGAAACCCCGTCGATGGCAGACAAGCTGTGTGACCTCGGTATCGATTATGGTCAGGGTTATTTGTTCAGCCGTCCCATCCCCGAGGCCGACTTTACTGACTGGTGGGATGAGGCAATCGAGGAGTTCGAAACCTCACACCGCTAGAGCGGCTCCGAAACCTGGTGCCGAGCAGGTGGTGTGAGCTCAGGAAACCCTAGTTGCGCAGTGACACCGATTCGTATCCCCGCAAGACAAAGGTGGGGCGTCGTTCGGGTTCGCCGTCGAGTTCGATGCTGGGGAACCGTTCGAACAGTGCCGGCAATGAAACGCCCATTTCCAGGCGGGCGAGCGGCGCACCCAAACAGAAATGGATTCCCGCACCAAACCCGATGTGGGGGTTGGGATCCCGCAGCAGATTCATGCGGTCAGCGTTCTCAAAAATTGTCTCGTCACGGTTTGCCGAGCCCAACAGGGCGGCAATTTTGGCACCTGTTGGGATTGTCACACCACCGATTTCGGTGTCCGCTGTCGCGGTGCGCTCAAACAGGTGCAGCGGTGCGTCGAATCGCAGGAATTCCTCCAATGCGGTGGGGCTGACAGCCCGGGGGTCGTTGCGCAGAAGCGCCGCCTGGTCTTCACGCTTCAGGGCAGCGACGATGCCGTTGCCGAAACCGTTCACGCTGGCCTCGTGGCCGGCGTTGAGCAACAGCACGCAGGTGGCGATAAGTTCCTGCACGTTCAGTTTTTCGCCACCTTCTTCCACTGCGGCGAGGTCGCTGATCAGGTCGGTGCCGGGATTACGCTTACGCTCATCCATGAGTTTTCTCACGTAGTCGGCGAACTCACGGCTGGCGGTTTGTGCTTCCAGCTGAGTTTGTTCACTTGGATTCACCTCATACATCTTCACGATGGCCTGTGACCAAGGGCGAAGTAGGTGTTCATCATCATCGGGGAAGCCGAGTAGTGCGGCAATTACCTTAACCGGCAGAGGCTCGGCGAAATCTGCAATGAGGTCGAAACTCCCGGTTGCTTCCAGCTTTGATTCGATGTTCTTTAGAAGTGCTGCGGTGAGTCTTTCAACATCTGGCCGCATGCTTTCGATTTTGTTTTTGTTGAAAGCTTTTACGAGAAGCGAGCGAAGTCTGGTGTGTTTTGGTGGCTCACTATCTAGAAGACTGTCGCTGTGAAGCCAGTTAAAGGTGTCCCAGTTTTCATCGGGCTGTCTCGGTTGGAAAATGCGTCCGAGAGATCGATTTCGAAGCACCGCGTTGGCGTCTTGGTAGGTAGCTGCCAGAAATAGGTTCGACTCCTCATGCCAAACCGGCTGGCCAGCCTTTCGTAACGAGGCGAGAGCAGGATAAGGGTCTTCCAGAAAGTCGGGATTAGAGAAGTCGATCACACTTTGAGAATACTCTGCAACGGTCT
>CALBMG010000167.1 GCA_937896185.1 uncultured Microbacteriaceae bacterium
CGCAGCTCTCTACATCTGAGATTGCACAAGCCGTGGAATCGGGCGACGATTCCGTTTTCCGTCGTGTGTCCGGCGTCGGGCAAAAAACGGCGTCGTTGATTATCGTCACATTAACGGGCAAGATGCCGCAGGCTGCGGGCCGCAGTGCGTCAGCCGATCTCGTGGCAGCTTTGACGGGGCTGGGATGGGCAGAAAAGCAGGCGCGTCAGGTTGCGTCCGAGGTCACCACCGCGCACCCCGATCAGCCGACAGCAGTTCTGATTAGGTTGGCCTTGGCGTCAATGGCGAGCGGTGTCTGATGTCGTTTGATGATGTTGCACGTGAGTCGGACCCCACCTTTGAGGGCGCGCTCCGTCCGTCCTCGTTGACGGAATTTGTCGGCCAGCAAAAGGTTCGCAACCAGCTCTCGGTCCTACTTCATGCTGCGGGCATCGAGGGTCGTACCCCGGATCACATTCTTTTGGCGGGTCCTCCCGGTTTGGGTAAAACGACGTTGGCCATGATCGTTGCGCATGACTCAAATTCGCCGTTGCGGATGTCGAGTGGCCCCGCGATTCAGCATGCTGGTGACCTTGCCGCGATTTTGTCGTCCCTGCAGCCCGGGGACACCCTGTTTATTGACGAAATTCATCGGATGTCACGTTCTGCCGAAGAGATGCTGTACCTGGCGATGGAAGACTTCCGCATCGATATCGTTGTCGGCAAAGGGCCCGGAGCTACGACTGTTCCCCTCGATATCGCACCGTTCACGCTGGTCGGGGCTACTACCCGCAGCGGCATGCTTCCCGCGCCCCTGCGTGACCGCTTTGGTTTCACGGCACATCTCGAGTTTTACGATGTCGAGGAAATCGAGGTCATCATCACGCGCAGCGCGCAGCTGTTGGGGATCGAGTTGGACGTTTCGGCAATTCATGAGCTTGCCCGTCGTTCACGAGGCACACCCCGAATAGCGAACCGATTGCTGCGCAGAGTACGGGATTATCTGGTGGTGCACGCGACGGAAGGCACTGCCTCGGCAGTCAATGACGCACTCCATGTTTATGACATCGATGCTCACGGTTTGGACAGAATCGATCGTGCCGTGGTGTCCGCACTCGTCACCACGTTTGCGGGTGGGCCCGTGGGCGTGACCACGCTGGCGTCCGCCGTGGGGGAGGAACGTGACACCATCGAATCCGTGGTCGAGCCCTACCTTGTTCGGATCGGGTTCGTGGCTCGAACCCCGCGCGGTCGTGTGGCAACCGATGCCGCATGGGCGCATGTCGGTCTGACGCCACCCACCGCACTATAGTTAAAGAATTGTTGTCCTCGAAAGGAATACATCGTGAACTTCGCAGTAGAAGCAACCGCATCGGAATTTGACTGGACTACCGTTTTCATGGTCGCCGTTTTGGCGATGATGGTGTTGTTCATGATCCGCAACGGTCGCAAGCGTAAGGCCGACGCCGAGGCGCTGCGCGCACAGATCGTCGAGGGCGCAGAGGTCATGACGACCACCGGAATTTATGGAACCATCATTTCGATTGACGCCGAGAAGAACGAGGCAGTCATCGAGAGCGTTCCCGGTACTCGTTTCCGCGTTCACCCTCAGGCAATCGCTCGCGTTGTCGAGCCCACTGCACCCGCAGCGGAATAATTTCCCCACTCAATCGGAGTAACTGTGGCATCTCGTGCACGTAGTGGCGCCTTCCGCGCACTAGTTTGGCTTCTCGTTCTGTTCATCGGTCTTGCCGGCATGATCGGTTGGGGAGTCGCCCAGGGACAGGGCAGCTGGACGCCGAAGCTGGCACTCGACCTCGAGGGTGGCACGCAGATTATTCTTGCGCCGCAGCTGGCCGAGGGTACGGAAATCACCGAGGAACAAATCGTTCAGGCAGTGGCAATTATTCGCCAACGTGTGGATGCTTCCGGTGTGTCCGAAGCCGAGGTTAGTACCCAGGGCGGTTCCAACATCGTCGTATCGCTTCCTGGTACTCCCGATCAAGAAACTTTGGACCGCATCAAGTCGTCCGCAAAGCTCGAATTCCGTGCGGTTTTGGCAACCGATCTTGATGCCAACCTTCAGGCTGCAGCTAAGGCCGAAGAAGACGCCCTCGCAGAGGACCCCGCGTACGTGCCCACACC
>CALBMG010000168.1 GCA_937896185.1 uncultured Microbacteriaceae bacterium
CGGTGGCGCCAAGTGAGCCATACAAGCGGGCCTCAACCCGCGAAGTGGACGCCAATAAACCGGCCTCGCCAAGGCGGCGGGCAAACATGGCGGCAGCCTTCATGGGGCCAACGGTGTGCGAACTGGATGGGCCAATGCCGATTGAGAAGAGGTCGAAGGCCGAGACGTACGCTGTCACTCACCCAGAGTACGGCGAAATGGTGCAAAATCACAGGTTTTCGCACAAACGAGCGGCATGGGTTGCCACGGCCAATTCTCGGCTTAGTGCACCCGTGGCTGCCGCACAAAGTTAGACTCACGATATGACCCACTCGGACAGCACAGCACCCACCATTCGCTTCCTCGGAGCAGCCGGCACGGTGACAGGTTCGCGATTTTTGTTGGAAAGTGGCGACACCAAAGTCATGGTGGATTGTGGTCTGTTCCAGGGCTTGAAGGAACTGCGTCTGAAGAACTGGAACCCCCTGCCCGTTGACGTGTCAGAGATTGACGCGGTCATTCTTACCCATGCGCATCTCGACCACTGCGGGTATCTGCCCCGGTTGGTCAAAGACGGTTTCCGCGGTCGAATCCACCTCACCGAGTTCACCGGCAAGCTGGCGGACGTGATCCTGCGGGACTCGGCTCGAATTCAGGTCGAGGATGCGGCGTATGCGGCGAAGAAGAAGTTCTCAAAGCATGATCCGCCCGTGGCGCTGTACAACGAAGAGGATGCGCAACGTGCGGTGAAGGCGTTCACCCCGCACCCGTTCGGCGAGCGTGTTCAGGTTGCCCCCGACACTTTTGTGACGTTCCACCCGTCGGGGCACATTCTGGGTGCGGCGTTCCTCGAGGTCGAATTCTGCGGCAAACGTCTGTTGTTCACGGGGGACATGGGGCGCGACAACCACCCATTGCTGGTGGCGCCCGATGCAATCCCTGCCGGCCACTTTGATGCCATCATCACGGAATCCACCTATGGCGACCGGGAACACGAGACACCGACGACCGATTTCCGGGACGAAATTAACACAACGTTAGACCGCGGTGGTTCGGTGCTGATTCCGGCTTTCGCTGTGGACCGCACCGAGGTGATCCTCATCGCACTGCGGGAACTCGTCGAGTCCGGTCAAATCCGTCGGGTCCCGATATATGCTGACTCGCCCATGGCGTTGACGGCGCTCGATTTTTATCGTGACGCCATTACGCGGCATTCGCCCGAAATTCGTGACGATGTTGCCAACGAGTGGGAGGGTCGAGACCCGTTTGACCCCGGTACGTTGACCGAACTGCGAACGGTGGACGAGTCTAAAACCATCAATAACCCCACCGATGCGTCGATCATTATTTCGGCGTCGGGCATGGCCACCGGTGGACGTGTGGTGCATCACTTGCGTCAGATGGTCACCAACCCGCGCCACACGATCATGTTGGTTGGATACCAGGCGATGGGTACCCGCGGGCGAACGCTCGTGGACGGTGCCGAATTTATCAAGATGCATGGCGAAGAAGTACCGGTCAAGGCTCACATCACCCAAGTCCAGTCGTTCTCTGTTCACGCCGACGGACCGGGCCTCATCGAGTGGTTGCGCACCGCATCCGAAGCCCCGGGCAGGGTTTTTGTCGTCCACGGCGAGGCCGGAGCCGCCGACGTGTTCAGTGACATGATTCATTCCCAACTGCAGTGGACGAGCATGGTTCCCCATGACGGGCAAGTTGTCGAACTGTAGGGCCTCAGGTGAATTAGCCTGAAACGGTGAACACTCGTCCTCTTCTGCATTTCACCGCTGACTCCGGTTGGATTAATGATCCGCACGGGCTGACTTTCCACAACGGCGAATATCACCTGTTCTTTCAGTACGTGCCAGGGGCCGCAGTGTGGGCGCCGGGTTGCCACTGGGGTCACGCCGTGTCGACGAATCTGTTCGATTGGCAGGAACGTTCGGTGGCGTTGGCGCCCGGCGATGGCGATGACGGAATCTGGACGGGATGTCTGGTGAACGACCCCACCGGTGTCCGGATTTTTTACACATCGACCGTGTTGCCCGAATTGGGGCACGGCAGAATTCGTGTGGCGACCCCCGTCGACGTCACCTGGGACGAGTGGGTCAAGGGCGATATCGTCATCGACTTTCCCGAGCTGCCGGGACTGCATTCCTTCCGCGACCCCGTCGTGTTCCGTGACAGTGATGTGTGGCGCATGACCGTGGGTGCTGGTTTCGAGGGCGGAGTCGCGGCGGCGCTCGCCTATTCATCACCCGATCTGCACAGTTGGACGTATGACGGAATCATGTCGCAGCGTTCCACCACCGAGACGGATGGTGTGTGGACTGGTTCGATGTGGGAATGCCCCCAGTTGTTCGACGCTGCAGGCCGCACCTCGATGGTGTTGTCCGTGTGGGAGGACAACAACCTCTATTACACGGCGACTGCGACGGGGGATCGTGTCGGTTCGCAGCTGACTGACCTGACATGGTCGCAGCTGTCCTTCGGATCATCGATGTATGCACCGAGCGTTTTCACCGACAAAGCTGGTCGCACTTGTTTGGTGTTCTGGTTGCGCGATGTTGCTGACGCTGAGGCCGGTTGGGCCGGCGCCCACAGCGTGCCCTATGAACTGGGTGTCGAGGGCGGTCGTGTGGTTGCGGTCCCTCATCGTGACCTGTATTCGAGGCACCGTGAATGGACCGGTTCGGCCGTGGCGTGGGATGCGGACTGGCGCACTCTGGGTGCCGGCTCTCTGTCCGTGATTGCCGAGGGCGCTACGTTGGCGGAAATTGCGGTGAGTGCGGAGCAGGTTGTGGTGACATCCGGCGAGACCGTCGTATCACTTCCGTTTGTGGGCGGTGCCGTGCGAGTGATTGTCGACGCCCGTGTGATCGAGGTGGAGACCGATGGGCGGGTCGCTGCGGTCGTGCTTCCTGCCTCGGCATACCCGTCCTATCCGGTAGTGACTTCGGGCAAGTTCGACATTTCCGAGATATCCTAAAGTTAATTCAGCCGATGCCCGAGAGGATGCCGTGAAAAGACGAACAATTCCTGTGTGGCAGGTGCTCCTGTTGGGTCCACTGGGCGCGATGCTGTTTCTCACGCTGGGAAGTCTCGCGCTGGTCACCGACGCAACCCAGTGAGATACTCAGAGCATGAATACTCGTCGAGTTCGAGGAATTGCTTCTCTGATTGCCGTCACCGCTGTCATCGCACTGACCGGTTGCACGCCAACCCCGTCGCCGACAACACCGACCCCCACACCAACCCAGTCGACACCAGCACCGCAGGAATACCCTGTAGAGGTTTTCTGGACTAGCAGCCAGCCCACAGATATCCGACTGGCGTCAGAGGTGGTCACCGTTGCGACGGATCAGTCACCACTCGTTGCGGCGTTGTCCGGGATTCTGGACGGAACACTCACGCCCACGGATCCTGACTATGTGAACCTGTGGGGTTCGGGTTCACGACTGAACAACCTCGTCTTTGAGGACACCATAGCGACATTGGATATCTCGGTCGGCAACATCAACGTGGGTGCCATGTCGGAATTCGGTGCACTGCAACAGCTGATGTTCACCGTCACCGCAGCGGAACCTTCCGTCACGGGTTTCCGATTCACCATCGATGGCGAAACGGTTGAAACGTTGGCTGGCCATGTCGACCTCACATCGATTGTGACCATTGGTGATCCCAACGAATCCTTGATGGCTGTGCAGATTGTGTCCCCTCTCGAAAACGATGTCACCGCCAGCCCCGTTACTGTCACCGGTCAGGCGTGTGTGTTCGAAGCCACTGTTGCGTGGGAATTGCGCCGCGACGGTGACACCATCGATTCGGGTTCCACCATGGCCGCCGAGGCGTGTCCCACCCGATCTGCGTGGACTCTGGAATTGGGCGAACTGCAGACGGGCACGTACACGATCGTGGTTCGCGAAATGTCCGCGAAGGACGGCTCGGTGGTGACCGAGGACACGCGGACATTTGCTGTCCAATAGTCTGAACTAATGCGTTCCGACCGACGTTTTCCGGGTTTTGCCGTCGCACTGCTTGCCGTGGTGTTGTGCGCCAACATCACTGTCCCGCCGACTCCCGCTTATGCGGTTCAGTCCTATGTCGAAGGCACAGACCCCGCGGCGCCGTTATTTGACCCCACCGATGTTGTCGACATCGACCTGGAAATGCCGGATTCTTCGCTGGCCTTGCTCACCCAAGAAATGTGTAATGGCGGGGAATACCAGCCGGGAACCCTGACAGTTCGAACCGAGACCGCAACGTATGGTCCGTTGACTGTCGGCATCCGGCTGAAGGGGTGCTGGGGATCGTTCCGCACCCTCGACGCCAAGGCTGGGTGGAAAATCAAGGTCAACTATGTCAGCGGCCAAACGCTGCTGGGGTTGAAAAAACTCACGCTGAACAACATGGTGCAGGACGGCTCGATGATCCACGAGGCGCTGGGCTATCGGGTGTTCCGAGCCATGGGTGTCGCTGCGCCACGGGTCGGTTATGCGAACGTCAGTTTTAACGGTGCAGAATACGGGCTGTACGCGAATATCGAAACCCTCGACAAGGTTGCACTTCCGCGTTGGTACGGAGCCGGACAGACGACACACCTGTACGAGGGTTCGTATTGGACCGACGCCATCACGGACCATGTTGCCAACTTTGAAATAGATGAAGGCACGGACGACAGGTCCGACCTGCAGGCACTGGCCAACGCCAACGCTCTCAACGGCACGGCTTGGTGGAATGCGATCCGTGTTCGCGCCGACATGAACCAGATGACGTCGATGTGGGCCACCGAAATGTATATCGGTCATTGGGATGGTTATGCCGACCACGTCTGGAATAACTATTACCTGCACTCGACACCCGCGGGAAAATTCACCATGCTGCCGTGGGGGTTGGACCAAACTTTCAACGACCCGCTGTCGTTCGATTCTCGAGCCGATAACGGTGTGATGTTCCGCAAATGCATGAGCGTGCCCGCATGTAAGTCGCTGTATGCCACAAACCTGTTGCGCCTCAGGGGGACGATTTCGCAGCTGAAGTTGTCCGAGATGGCGTCGGCGGTATCCACGGCGATTAACCCGTTCATGGATGTTGACCCTCGCAAGGAAACTGACCCGATGTCGGCACGGTATTACCAGGACACGGCGGTCGGTTTTGTGCGGGGTCGAATCACTGACCTGAATGACTGGATTTCGGACAACAAGCCCGAACTCGTGGTGCCATCGAGCCGGGTTGTGGGTAACAGGTCGACCGTGTCATGGCCTCAAGCGGCGTCACACGGAATCACCGTGGATCACTATCAGGTGGCAATCCGTCAGTCGGGAAAATGGCGTTATGTTTCCACCGCGGCGTTGAGCCTTGTCGTCACACAGCCTGCAGGTTCCACCGTCGTGTACAAGGTTCGCCCCCACACGGCCCTGGGATATGGACCTTGGTCGGTGGGCACAACCACGATTCGACGCTAGGGACGGCGGCCCGTGATTTCGGGCCCGCGACGTTGACGCACCCATGTTCCGCTACGCCGGATCACGCGTCGGGCCAGCAGCAGTGCCGCACCGCCGCCGATCATGCCGAACGCTACCGTTGCACCGAATCCCATGATTCCGAACAGTACGTCGACGTGGGGCGACACAATGAGGACCCCCGTGGGCGAAATGCTGGTGAAGCCCCGGGCGGCACCAGCCGCAACCCACAACGCTGCTGTGACGAAACCGGCGGCGACGGACTTGTGAAATATCGCCGGAAGTCGGGGTGATGTCACGTAGGGGAATGCGGCTATCAACAGGCTGGATGACAGGACCGCGGCGACGGACAGCACGCTGCTCGGTGTGGGTGATGCCAGGGCTTGGGCCACAAAACTGTCGGGTTCCGATCCCAGTGGCACTAACACCAGAACTACTGCTGGAATGCTGAGAACCACTGCGGCGGCGACGTGCAAGAGTTCGATACTCCGACCTGCGGAAATCTGGGAATCTGTCACGGGGTCTCGATCCCGGTCAGGTGATCCACGTCCGACAGTGACTCGGCAACGGCAGACAGCACCGTGGGAACATGAATCGATTCGAAGGCCAACGGCGGGCGGATCTTCAGAATATTTCCGCGTTCACCCGACGCACTGATCAGCACCCGACGGTTCCGCATGCCGTTCACAATCGCCGAGGCGGTCGCCGCGGTGTCACATTCGACGGCGAGGAACAGCCCTGCGCCCCGGGCGTGCACGAGGTTGGGGTGCCGTTCTGTCAGTGCGCCAAGCCCGGCGAGCAGGTGAGCGCCCATGTCCGCAGCCCGGTGCATCAGCCCGTCGGATTCCAGCACATCCAACACAGCCGTTGCAGCGGCAATTGCGCCGCCGCTGCCGCCAAAGGTATTGAAATAGCGGATATCGGCACCGAACCTTTCGCCCACACCGGGACGGGTCAGCATCGCCGAGATGGGGTAACCGTTGCCCATCGGCTTGCCAGTCACCACCAGGTCGGGGTCAATCCCATGGCGTTGATAGCCCCACATGTGGGTGCCGGTTCGCCCGAAACCGGGTTGAACTTCGTCAGCAATCCACAGCCCGCCAGCCTCACGAACAACCTCGCGCGCCTCGGCGATGAAACCCTCGGGACCGGCTTGAACCCCATCAGACGACAGGATTGAGTCGAGAATCATGCCCGCGAACCCGACCCCACGCGATCGAAGTTCGGCGATGCCGGTGCGCACCGCCTCGGCGAAGCACACCCCAATATCGTCACCGTCGCGCACAATATCGGGTGCGGGAATTCGCACAACAGTGCGACCCAGGTCGTTGTCGGGGCCCAGGCTGGGTGACAGCTGAGCTGCGGCTGTCGTAGTGCCGTGGTACGCGTTGCTGGTCACGAGCATTCCGTCATGCCCAGTTTCGTAACGGGCGAGACGCACTGCAAGGTCGACCGCCTCGCTGCCTGTGCACGCAAACGTGACCTTTGCCATGTCGCCCTCGAAAGTGTCGACCAGCCGTTCGGCATAGTCCACGACACCGTGGGTCAGGTAACGGGTGTGAGTAGACAGTGTCCCCAACGCATCGGTGACGGCCGCCTGCACCGCAGGGTGTGAATGCCCGATGATGGGCACATTGTTGTAAGCGTCGAGATACGCGTTGCCGTCGGAATCGAACAGCCAGACACCGTCGCCACGAACGAACTCGACCGGGGAGTCATAGAACAGTCGATAGCTGGGCCCCATCACCGACTGACGTCGTTCCACCAGTTGACGCGTCGATGCATCAAGTTGGCTTGCTGTTGCTGGGTCGAAACCGTTCACCATTCGCACACGTACAGTCTAGAAATTTTATGATTGAGCTGTGGCCATTTCTCCCGTGACGGTGTCGTTCCTTACCGAGGTGGTTCGGCGCACCTGGGGCATTACGGCGACCGGTGTTGAACCGTTCGCTGGCGAATACTCGTTGACGTGTCGATTTCACACGTACAACGGTTCCGTGTTGGTGAAGTCGTTGAGCGTGCCCCACGACAACGTCGATCACGAACTTCGCCGACTGGAACAGCAACTTCACATCATGCAGGTCAGTCGCGATGCAGGGCTTCCGGTGGCCCGAGTCATTCCTCGACTGAGCGGTGGTGCTGTGGAAACCACGGGAGACGACAACACTGTTCTGGTGCATGTCATGGACTGGACCGAGGGCGTGCGCATTGACGGAGTGCCCATGACGGTGATGCTGGCGGACAGCATTGGCGACACCGCGGGCCGATTCGATGCGGCGGTCGCGCATGTTGCGGCACCGACCCACGACACCACACACCACTGGGATGCGAAGGTCATGCTCGAGTCCCTCGATTCGGTGATCCCCCGCCTCACACACCCGGCAGAAATTGATGTCGTGGTGCAAGCCCGGGACCTGTGGGCGTCGGCCATGGCGAAACACGGCATCGAATTACCCGAGCAGTGGGTGCACCACGACATGCATGACTTCAATTTGCTGGTCGGCGCCCACGATACCGAACGCATCACCGGGCTCCTCGATTTCGGCGACACCACATATGGTCTGCGGGTCGCCGAAGTGGCCGTTGCCGCCGCATACGCTGCGCGCGCCTTGACTCACCCGCGCGAGGTGTTCGATGCGGTGGTTGCCGCGTACGAACGGCACACCCAGCTCACGCCGGCCGAGCACGCGGTGCTGTTGCCCTTGGCATGCGCACGGCTCGCCCTCAATCTCGCAACGTGGAGTGCTCGGGCAGATGAACGCACCGACACCTATGCCCGCGACCGCGCTGCTGCGTCACTTCCGGCGCTCGCCGCACTGTTGCCGGCAGCTGGCGAATAGATTCGGCGTGTAGCGGCAGGGTCCCGTCCGAATGCTTGCCTCTAGGTGCGGGCCATCGACCGGGTTTCCTTTTCAAATTGTGCGAGCGTTTCGGCAGAAACCGTCGACCGTGTTTCGCCGATTGCCCAGT
>CALBMG010000169.1 GCA_937896185.1 uncultured Microbacteriaceae bacterium
GAATTCCCGCAATAAAGAATGGGGCCCAGTCGGCCAGCAGAACGGTGTTCAGCACATCGTTGTCCGCGCGGCTAGCAACGATAATCGCACCCAACCACACCCACGCAAAACGCCACAGGACGCGACGGCTGGAGCCCCATACCAGCACAACCAGCGCAACAATTCCATAGAAACTGGCCTCAACCACCAGTGTCCAAAACACAGGATTCAGCCAACCAGAATCGGCCAGAGAGGGAAGAAGTGCGAGGTTCGTCATTACCGAACGGATCGTGGAGGGTATATCTGCGCCACCAGCGATGATGATGAACACAGCAGAAAACGGGACAGCTATCAACAGAGCGGGCATCAGCCTCAGGAAACGTGCGATGACGAACCCGCGGGCAGTGCGGCCGACCGCAGAACGAGCGATGACGGTCCCGCTGATAACGAAAAACAGATGCACACCGAGAAAGCCATATGCGCTAATTTCGGCTATTCCGCCAAACGCAGAAACAGGAGTTTGGCCGAGGTTTTCGGTGACCCATTCAGCCGACCAAGCGAAATGAGCGGCGATAACTCCGACCACGGCGATGACACGCAATACATCAAGCACCGCAAAGCGGTTGTGTCCGGTCGGTGAACTCACACGGACTCGCGCAACGGCATTGTCAGGCTGGAGTCGGGGAACCCAAAGCGAGCACGGAAGGCTTCAATCGAGTCGACCTTGGCGACGCCCGGAACCGCGAAATGCGAGAGGAAGTGCTCGTCACGCGAATTTTCGAAGTGGTACGGACGGAAATTGAAGGTGTCATAGGGCAAAATCACCGTGCGCTTCATCATGCGGGGTTGCTTGAACAGCTGGTACACAATCTTGTCCTGGTCGCCCTTGGTGAACAGCCCCAGTTCCTCTTCGTCCCACCATTTGCGGATTTCCACGAGGTCGCTGGCCAACACACTGCGTAGGAAGCGGTGGACTTTGCGGCTCGACTTGAAAAAGAAGTTACCCGACGACAGGAAGGTCCAGCCGCCCTTGGGGTTCACGGGGCTTTTGGCGAAGACAAACTGGGTGCGACGGTCAAAAGTGTCGACAAAGGTTTCCAGTGGCGTGTCGATCTGGGTGAAAAAGGCATCGTCGTCGACCCAAAACCACCATTGGTTGTCAATCGGCAGATCCAAGAGCGCGCGTAGTTTGTGATCGTATGGCGACTTAATATCGCGGGGCTTTTCGTCCCACACATACTCATAACCCCACCGATCGCAATACTGGCGGTGGTTGACCTGCGATTCGAATCGAACCTTGGTACAACCTGAGATGACCTTGACCATGTGACGTCCTTATCCGGGCAGCGCTGCACCGATAGACATAATACCGACAGACATGCCGACGTTGAGGGGGTGGATTCGCCCGCCGCCCATGCCCACGGTGTTGGCTTTCACGGTCACGGTGACGCCAGCGTTCCATTGTTCCCTCGATACGGGAAGTTGCACGACTTGAGGGGTGCGCGAGCCGTTAGCCCACTGTGCGGTGACGCTTGCTCCGCCGTCAACTGCCACGGTTACGGTGAATCCACCCTTCGGGGGTTTAACGACGGCCGGCTTGAGGCGCAGCTTCACAGCCGAGTATTCGCCGTCAATGTCCAGAGGCGCCAGTGCGACGGTGCCCTTTGTGCCGACGACCCACAGCTCACCGGCACGATTCACGACGGAACGGCTGGTCGAGTGCTCGAAATCGACGCGATAGTTGTTGCGCGCTTTGGCACCGACCATTTCTTCGGCGGCTTTGGGGCGACGGTTTGTCGCCAGCTCGGCAATTTCCGCTGCCGGGAAGGTCGCCAACAATTTGCTGAAATCGAAGGTGGGAAGCTTGGGCGCTTTCACCGTCAGGGCGTGATCGATGTCACGTGCAGCCTTGATGCCCTTACGTCCAGTTCCCTCGTAATAGTCAAGGTACTTGAAGTGTCCTTCTCCGCCGGGGGAATCAATCCAAATGGCGGGAATTCCCAAGCTTTCAGCAAAGATGATGCCGTGCAGTGACGACGAGATCACCAGTTCTGCGCCTAGCATGGCTTCGAGAATCTTTACGGGGTCACCGTCGGCCGAGATGAAGTGCTTGATCAAGTCGGGGCGCTGACGTTTGAACACCAACTCGTCCTTGAAGTGGGGAATCACACGCAAGTTGCCGCGGTGCTTGTTCTTGTTGACGTCGAATGCTGCCAGACGGTCGGCGTACAGGTGACGGAGTAACACACCGGGGTCAAACATTTCGGTGATGCGCGAAGTATCCCAGCCAGCCTTTTTCAGCACCTTGAGTGTCTTCGGTCCGCGAACAGCGGTCACGAGAATGTTTCCACCGGGGTGCGAATCCAGCGCATCGTCGGACTTCAGGCCAGAACCCCAGATACTGTCACCGTCGTTGGCGCGGTGCAAGATCGAACCGATAGCCAGCAGCTTGCGGTCGCCGGGCACCACACGACGGCACGGAATGTTTGTCAAATCGGTAACCAGCAACGGCGAAGCGTCGTCGCCAAAGTTTCCGTGCTTGAACAGTGCGTTGGAAATTTTGCCGTTCAGCAGGTTTCCCTTGGCGTGCCACCAAAAGACTGGAATTTTGGGCTCAATCGTGGGGACCGACATGGGCGTCAGTCGACGTGCCGGGGAACGGTCAATTTGCATGGTGTGCTTGATTCGCGCGGGCACCATTCCTGTGGTGAGGTCCGTGAGTTCGCCTGCAATGACGGACAAGTCGCTGTCATTGACTCCGGCGGAGATGTTCACCTTGTCGCCGGTAATGACGAGGCCTGTCGGGTAGACAACATGCGAGGTGGTGGGGTTCAACGAGTTCTCAACCACTGCGTCCACTGCGGGTTTCGGAGTGTTCAGTTTGACGGGAACTGGCAGCTCGCGGACAG
>CALBMG010000170.1 GCA_937896185.1 uncultured Microbacteriaceae bacterium
GATTGGCACGGACCGCACTTTCATCAGCCGTTACCTGCCCGAGGTCGACGCGTTCCTCCACTACCGTTCGATTGATGTGTCGAGCATCAAGGAATTGTCGCGACGCTGGTTCCCCCGCGCTTACTTCCAGTCCCCCGAAAAAAACGGCGGTCACCGGGCACTTGCCGACATCCTCGAATCGATCCGCGAACTCGATTACTACCGCTCGGCGGTATTCCTGGACGGTGTTGGCCCCACAAGCGACCAAGCCAAGGCGCACGCTGCCGCTTCGGTGGAAAAATGGAGCGGAAAACTGTAATACAATTACAGAGTTGCGTTTTGGCGCACATGGTGGCTATAGCTCAGTTGGTAGAGCATCCGGTTGTGGTCCGGAAGGTCGCGGGTTCGAGCCCCGTTAGCCACCCCACTCTGGCCCGGCACTCCGGGCCTTTTTTCATGCCTCGTCGTCCGTTCGCAGAATTTCGTCGGCCAACGCCATCGGAAAATCGGTGGCAATAACGTCGTCTTCCTGCAGGGCCCAACGGTCAAAATTTTCGGCCGTTGCGTGGCCGTCGCGCCGGACAGCACGTTCACGGCGGATGTCGTCGGCACATTCAACCCACAACGCCACATCGGCATATTGGGCACTCAGCGGCGTGAGAATCCCGCACCCTTCGATAATGATGAGTGGCACAGACGGGACAACGATGGTTTCTGTGGGTGCACCCATTTCCCAGTCCCACCGCACGTAATGTCCTTCGTCACCGTGCGCCAAGGGTACGACGACGTCCCGAATGATCGCGTCACGCCCAGCACGAAGCCCGTCCCATCCGGGGTATGCGTCATCGAGGTGCACGACAGGGCACCCCCAAATTGACGCCAAACGGTTGGCCAAATCAGTCTTCCCGGCGCCGCTGCGACCGTCAATCAGCACTATTTGTGTCTCAGGCACGCAACACATCCCACATACCGCTCGTTATTGTCACGACAACCGATATCGCGACAGCCAACACAGTAGCGGTCAGTACGAGACCGTCCCGAAACCGTAACGGTTCGAACGAGCTCCAGACCCGCTCCGGCGAATCAAACCCACGAATCTCGGCGATCTCGCTCATCCGAATCGCCCGCCGGATTGCCACCACAATTACAGAAATCGACACCGATAGTGGTGTCGCACGGACTCCGCGAGCGCCGCGCGCAATCACTGTTTCTCGGACGTCCGACACGATGATGGGAACCAGCCGAATGCCGATGAGAGTTGCCAGAGCAAACCGAGGGGAAACCACCCGTGCTGTCGCCAACCAGGCCGCCAGACTCGACACCTGCAGCGAACGGGCGAGTAAAACTGCGGGAATTCCGACAGCCAGCGCGCGGGTTGCCTGAGCGGTCGCCAGTGTGAGGGATCGTTCCGTGATGTGCTGATACCCCCAATGCCAGTACACGTCACCACCGGGCACGCCATACAACGCATTCACAACAAAGGCGCCCAGAGCAGAAACGGCAACGAGCCCCACGAGTGGCCGCATCCTGACAGCTCCAGGCAGAGCCGGCGCCACCCTCCACAACACAATGGAACACACGGCCCCCACCATCACGGGCGTGACGGGGTCGATGGTGAACAGCAGCACGACAGCGGGCATCAGCGCAACTGTGACTATCACTACGGGGTGTGCGCGCCTCATGTACTGCCGCCGAGCTCGATCACGTTGTCGGCCAATGCGCGAACCAGTTCGTTGTCGTGTGTTGCCACGACGATGGACCCACCCGACGACAGATAGTCGTCTAGTACAGACACCACATCCCGCCACGACTGCGGGTCTTGGCCGAAGGTTGGCTCGTCGAGGAACATGACTGCTGGTTCGCCGCTCAGCGCAATTGCCATCCCCAATCGACGTCGTTCCCCACCGCTGAGACTGTGCGGATTCCGTGCATCGAGTCGAGAAAGCCCCATTGCACCCAATACGTGTGCTGGCGCCTCTTCTGCGACGGTGGCACGAAGGAACGAATACGACGGATTCTGCAGCACGCTGGCGGCGAACTGCGCACGACGGCGAGCACTGAGCCGGTGCGGGCTTCGCGCGAAGCCGGAATATGTGATTCTGCCCACCTCTGGGGCCCGAAGACCGGCGAGCGCCCGCAATGTCGCGGTTTTCCCGCTGCCGTTCGGCCCAATCAACGCGACACACTGGCCGGGATACACGGTGATGTCCGGGACCGCGATTGACGGTGAATCAGGTGCACGACTGGTGATCACACCGTGGGTCTGAACTATGGGAGTACCCGACAGTTCAGGTGCCGGCCTGTGTCGTTCCGACGACGGCGGGGACGTCCACAGTCGCAGTGCTCCCTCACCGGAACTCATCGCTGCCAGGTGCTGCGCAACGGGCAGGTCAGACACGATTTCGCCATCGGCGACCACCACGACCCGGTCGACATGTTCGCGCCATAAATCGATTTGATGCTCGACAACAACGAGGCTCGCACCACGATTTCCGGCGGCCGCACTGATGGCGTCCCTCACCTGAATCGCATGTTCGGGATCCAGGCTTGCTGTGGGTTCGTCGCAGATCACAAGGTCTGCTTCGGCGGCGACGCAGGCAGCCACGCCGACGCGTTGCTTCTCACCACCCGACAGCGCCATTGTTGCACGGTCAATTAACGGAAGCGCACGAACGGTGTCGAGAGCGGCGTGCACGGCGGCGTGCACCTCCGAGTCGCGAGCGACCACCGTTTCCGCCACGAAAGCGACGTCCTCTCTCACGGTGGGAAAAAGCATCTGTTCGTCGGGTTCTTGGCCCACATATCCAACTCGTACCGCCGAGGCGTTCAATTGTCCACGTGCAAAGCCCGCATCCTCGGACAGCAGTCCCGCAATTGCACGCAGCAGTGTCGATTTGCCACCACCGCTGGGCCCGGCAATTAAGACTCGCTCCCCTGCCGAGATTCGGAAGGAAATATTCGTCAGTGCGCTGGAAGAATCACCGTGGAAGGTCCAGGACCATTTGGTGAATTCTCGCAGCGCAGAGGCCATCTAGACATGCCCGAACTGGCGCAGAACTCCGGTCGACTTCACGGAACGCAGCACAACAACCGAGAACCCGCCGGCGAGCACAACGCCCGAGACCGCGGCCGACGCCACATAAATCCCGGTAAATGCTGCGGTCGCTCCGGCATACCAGTTCAGCACCTCCAGAATTCCCTGAGTAATTCCACCCAACAGCCCCGCCACAACAACCGTGACTCCGCTGAATGAACGGTAACGTCGGACAGCAAACCCTGCCTCCAATGCGAGGCCTTGAGCCAAGCCCAACAGTAATGCGGCACCACCCCAGGCGTTGCCAATCGCCACAGACACGACACTGGCAATCATTTCTCCCGCGAACGCAGCCCCGGGCTTGCGGACGATCATGGCCACCAAGATTCCGGGAAACAGCCAACCACCGTCGAGCAGCGCTTCAGACCCTGGGAGAACTAACATGAGCCCCGCACTCAATGGAACATACGCCTGACCCCAAAGCACAAACAGCGCCCCTCCCAACACGGCGATAACGCTCGTGACAATGTAATCAACGGTTCGCCATGCCGTCGGTGACGCAATTCGCTGCGTATTCATGTGGTGCACCTTTTCTGTAGTGCACGGGTGAATGAGAGACCTTCCTTCGTCGGAATTACCCGAATCAGGTTCGACGGTCGAAGCGGATGCTTCCTCTCAGCCCGATGGGCTCCCGTGGTTACTTTCAGCATACAACCGCGACCGTAGAATAAAACCATGCTCGAATTGCTTTCAGATCCCGATGTGTGGCTCACTTTCCTGACCCTGACCGTCCTCGAAATCGTCCTCGGTATCGACAACGTGATTTTTATCACCATCCTGTCGGGCAAACTTCCCGAACATCAGCGAGACCGTGCGCGACTGACCGGATTGGCTGCCGCGCTGATCATGCGAATCCTGCTGTTGCTGGCGGCTGCATGGTTGGTGACACTCACCAACGACCTGTTCCACATCTTCGAGTACGGCTTCAGCGGACGTGACCTCATCCTCATTGGTGGCGGTCTGTTCCTCGTCTACAAGTCGGTCTCCGAAATCCACGAACGCCTCGAGGGTGTCGAGCACGGCACCTCGGAACCGGGCGCAAAGAAGGTTTCGTTTGGCGGGACCATCGCTCAGATCATGGTGCTCGACATCGTGTTCTCTCTGGACAGTGTTATCACCGCTGTGGGTATGTCTAACGACCTCCCCGTCATGATTGCCGCAGTAGTCATCGCCGTCATCGTCATGTTGTTCCTGTCGGGCAGCATCGGCCGTTTCGTCGAGAAGCACCCCACCATCAAGATGCTGGCCCTCGGATTCCTGTTGTTGATTGGCGCAATGCTGATCGCCGAAGGCTTCGAGGTTCACGTCGACAAGGCGTTCATCTATGGCCCCATGGTCTTTGCCGTCGCAATCGAGGTGCTGAACATCGTTGCAAAAAAGCGCCAGGCGGCACGCAGCGGACACACCACCGAGCCTGTGCACCTGCGTTCACAGGTACCCACCGACGACAACTCGGCATCGGGCCAGATTTAGCGACCCGTGCTCGCTGACGAGGTCTCACGACTGGTCGAATCCTCACTCGACCAGTTGGAACGTGACGAGGCTGTTGCTCTCGTATCGACCTTGATTTCGGCGGGTAGCGCCGTGAGTGAAGAACTCACACTCGAGGCGGCACTGCACACTATCGCCGACGTCGGAAGACGGCTCACCGGTGCACGATTTGGGGCTATCGGTGTACTGTCACCCGCCGGCGTGTTTGAGAGATTCATCCACGTCGGAATGTCCAGTCCCGAAATTGCCGCCATCGGTGATTTGCCCGTCGGTCGAGGCGTATTGGGCAGCGTTATCGCGACTCAGCACCCGATTCGACTCGATGACCTGACCACGGAACCGCTCGCCAGCGGAATCCCCGCACATCACCCCGACATGCGCTCGTTCCTCGGAGTACCCATTTACATCGAGGGTGTCGTCTATGGAAATCTGTATCTCACAGAAAGCGGTCGTGGCGGTTTCACGCCGCTCGACGAGGACGTGATTGTCGCGTTGGCGCATATCGCGGGTGGGGCCATCTCGAACGCCCGACGATTCCAGCTGGAGCAAATGACGAATTCGCTCATCGACCGGGCGACGGCCAACGCCCAGCAGGTGTTGTTGTCAACAGAACTCGCAGCCGATTTTGATTCCGTCGTCGCCGATGTGGCCGAACTTCTCAGTTGTGATGTCGTCGCCTCGCACTTTGTAATCGACGCGACAACTCATGCGTTCGCCGAAAGCTCCGAAATTTCCGAACAACTTCGCAACGAACTTCGCTCGATCACGCGTGAGGTAGTCGCGCACCAATCCCCCAACATCGACGCCGCCGAAACCCACATGGGCTCGGTCAGTGGTGGTCCCGCACTCATTGTGCCCTTCACCAGCGCACAGGGCACCACGGTCGGCGCACTTGTCGCACTTCGCCCCCACAACGGTTTGCCTTTTGTGGATGCCGAACGCGCCGCCCTCGCCTCGTTCGCCCGCACCATCGCGGCCTCACGCGAACTGGCGCTCTCTCGCGCCGCCGAACACCGCCTGAC
>CALBMG010000171.1 GCA_937896185.1 uncultured Microbacteriaceae bacterium
AGATTTTGTCACTCTAGGAACGTTGATTAACGAATCCCATTTTTCACTTCGAGATGATTATGAAATCTCTTGCCCCGAACTCGATGCTGCAGTAGATGCATCGCTTGCCGCAGGCGCACTTGGTTCGCGCATGGTCGGTGGTGGGTTCGGTGGCAGCGCTATTGCACTTGTGAAGGAAGAAGATATTGAAAAGGTGAAGAGTTCAGTGATGACTGCCTTTGAAGCTAAGCGCTTTAAGAAGCCAAGATTCTTTACATCTCTTCCGAGCGCTGGAGCTAGCGCTAGCCGTTATTAATAGCTTCAATCGAGAGAACTTCTACTCCCCCGATTGAATTAAGAATCTCAACTAGATCTGATGCATCTGTGCCTGGCACAGCCACAATGATCTGGTCATATCCCACACCATCAACAGTTTTTAGAACTTCAACTCCACGAATATTTGCACCCGCTGATCGAAACGGTCTTAAAGGAAACCTTCGGCGTCATCGTCTATCAGGAACAGGTCATGCAGGCGGCCCAGCTTTTGGCGGGATATTCGCTGGGCGCCGCCGACCTTCTGCGCCGCGCGATGGGCAAAAAGCTGCCGGAGGAGATGGCGCAGCACCGCGGCCTGTTCACGGCGGGAGCTGCGAAGAACGGCGTGCCGGAGCCGAAGGCGAAGTCGATTTTCGACCTGATGGAGAAATTCGCCGGCTACGGTTTCAACAAGTCGCACTCCGCCGCATACGGTGTGGTCTCCTACTTCACGGCGTACCTGAAGGCGCATTACCCCGCCGAGTATCTGGCTGCTCTGTTGACGAGTGTCCGCGATGATCGCGAAAAAATGGGCATGTACATGGTGGAGGCCCGTCGCATGGGCGTGACACTGCTGCCTCCGGACATCAATGAATCGCAAATCAACTTTGCCGCGGTGGGCGAGAACATGCGTTTTGGTTTGGGAATGATCCGCAATGTCGGTGTGTCGGTGACCGAGCACATTCTCGCCGCTCGTGCCGAACACGGGGCATACACCGGTTTTTACGATTTCCTTGGCAAGGTTCCTGTTCAGGCGCTCAATAAGCGCACTGTGGAAGCTTTGATCAAGGCGGGAGCTTTCGACTCGTTCGGTGACAGTCGCCGCGCCCTCTTGGAGATTCACGAGGCCGCTGTTGACGAGGCGGCCAAGGACAAGCGTGGTGCGTCACGAGGGGATGTGGGTTTCGATTTCGAGGAACTGTACGACGCCCCGATTAACACCATTCCGGATCGACCCGAGTGGCCGAAGAAAATCAAGCTGGAGTTTGAGCGCGAAATGCTCGGTCAGTTTGTCAGCGACCACCCGTTGAATGGCCTCGACAAGATGCTGGTTCGCGAATCCGATTTCCCCATTGTCACGTTGCGTGTAGACGAAAAGATCACGGCCAGCGAAGACCCTGATTCCGAATCCGAATCGACCTTTGAACTGCAGGGTGCCAACGAGGGTGACACCATCCGACTCGCCGGCCTGTTGCGTTCGGTCGAGCACCGCGTTGCGCGTAATTCGGGTAACCCGTACGGCATGGCGGTGCTCGAGGACCAGTCGGGTACGATTCTGTTGTCGTTCATGGGAAAGAGTTATCTCGAAAACCGGGATCAGCTGGTGCAGGACGCCATCGTGGCGGTTCGTGGTCGTGTACGACTTCGCGAGGCAGAAGTGTCGATTGGTGTGTTTGATGTTCGGACCCTCGATTCCAGCCGCGAGGAAATCGTGTCTGTCGTGAAGTTCTCGCTTCCCGAACGTCACACGACCGAATCACGATTACACGATTTGGCTGAGGTGCTCGCACGGCATCCCGGCGATGTTGATGTCGAGTTCCGGGTCCTCACATCGACGGGCGCTCGGGTCTTTGCATTGCCGCAGAAGGTTGCGCCGAGCGGCAGCCTGTACGCCGAAATTAAACGAATTCTGGGCCCGAACTGCTTCGACTAGCGGCGGGGCAGTGAAACCCGCAAACGGTAGAATGGGGCCACATGGTTACGGTACAGATTCTTACGCAAACGCAGCTCAGCCCTGACGAGGCGCGTGACCTTATTCCGCGCTCGGCGCTGGATCACAACACAGTAGTAGATGCCGCCGCGGAACTCGTGGACGATGTGCGCCGCAACGGTGAATCAGCGTTACGTCAGCACGCGGAACGGTTTGATGGCGGAGCCCCCGAGCACCTTCGAGTTCCGAGGGAGCGGTTCGAACAAGCTCTGTCGGAACTGGACAGTGACCTTCGCGCCGCTATCGATATCGCGATCGCACGCGTGCGTTCCGGGTCCGCGGCACAGGTTCCTGCCCCGACACGTACCCAGATTGCCCCCGGCGCGGTCATCGACCAGCACTGGGTGCCGGTCGAGCGTGTGGGCTTGTACGTTCCGGGTGGCAAGGCCGTGTACCCGTCGAGTGTGATCATGAACGTTGTTGCCGCTCAGGCCGCCGGCGTGGAATCGATTGCGTTGGTTTCACCGCCACAACGTGACCATGGTGGTTCCGTGCACCCCACCATTTTGGCTGTTGCTTCGATTCTCGGTGTCGACGAGGTGTACGCGATCGGTGGTGCTGGTGCGATTGGTGCACTGGCCTACGGGGTGCCCGAGCTCGGTTTGCGCTCGGTGCAGGTAATTTCTGGCCCCGGGAACATGTTTGTCGCCGCCGCAAAACGCGTCGTTTCGGGCATCGTGGGCATCGATTCCGAGGCGGGTCCAACCGAGATCCTCATCATCGCCGATGATTCGGCTGACCCCGATTTCGTGGCGGCAGATCTGATTTCCCAGGCCGAACACGATGAGGCTGCCAGTGCGGTGCTCATCACCGATTCGGAAGAGTTCGCACATGCGGTCAACGAACGCATCGATGTTCGCGTCGCCACCACCGGCCACTCGGAGCGCGTGCGGGTGGCACTGTCGGGAGATCAGTCCCGAATCCTCGTTGTTCCCAACCTTGATGTTGCGATGACCTTGAGTGACGCATACGGCGCGGAGCACCTCGAGATTCACACCCGGGATGCCGCCGTACGTGCCGGACTGGTCAAGCACGCCGGCGCAATCTTTGTGGGTTCATACACTCCGGTGTCTTTGGGGGACTACCTCGCGGGGTCAAATCACGTGTTGCCGACCCACGGTCACGCCCGACACTCGGCCGCGCTGGGCGCGTACACGTTCCTTCGTCCCCGCCAGACGGTGATGTACACCGAGGCCGCACTCGCCGAGGTCGCCGACTCAATTGTGACGTTCGCCCAAGCTGAAAACCTGCCCGCACACGGCGATGCTGTCACCGCCCGCTCGAGGAAATAGGAACCATGCACTGTCCATTCTGCCGTCACTCGGATAGCCGAGTCATCGATTCCCGCACCTCGGACGACGGTCTTTCTATTCGCCGCCGTCGCCAATGTCCCGAATGTTCCGGACGCTTTTCAACGACCGAAACGGCGTCGCTCATGGTGATTAAGCGCAGTGGTGTCGTGGAACCGTTCTCGCGCGACAAGATCGTGTCGGGTGTGCGCAAGGCGTGCCAGGGCCGACCTGTCACGGACGTCGACCTTGCGGGATTGGCCCAACGAGTCGAAGAAGCAATTCGTCAGACGGGTACCTCGCAGATCGAGGCCAACGACATCGGACTGTCGATTCTTCCCGAGCTCCGTGGTCTCGATGTTGTCGCTTACCTGCGTTTTGCGTCGGTGTATCAAGGCTTCGATTCGCTCGCCGATTTCGAGAGCGTGATCGAGGGGCTGCGTGACGACGAACGACGCATCGCCGATGGTCTTGATGCAGGCGAGGACGCCTAATGTATCCCTTTATTTTTCGTACGTTCTTTTCGCGGATGGACCCCGAGAACGCACATAACTTGGTCGCCGCATTTTTGAAGACGGTGGACCGCGTGGGAGCCGTTCCGCTGCTCAGGCTGTTCACGGCACCGGACTCATCCCAACGAGTGCACACCATGGGGCTGACATTCGAGTCACCTTTCGGTTTGGCGGCGGGATTCGACAAGAACGCCTCGATGTACCGCCCCCTGTGGGGATTTGGTTTCGGACATGTCGAGGTGGGTACCGTGACGGCTATTGCCCAAGACGGCAATCCGCGACCTCGACTGTTCCGTCTCATTGAGGACCGTTCGCTGATCAACCGCATGGGTTTCAATAATCAGGGTGCAGCACGAGTTGCGCCCCGGTTGATGGGACGCGGTCGCGGCCCCATCGTGGGCGTCAATATTGGTAAGTCACGGGTGGTCGACGTGGATGATGCCGAGGCAGACTATGTGACCAGTGCCACGTTACTGGCGCCACTCGCCGACTATCTCGTCGTCAATGTGTCTTCGCCCAATACCCCTGGTCTTCGCGGGCTGCAGGAGATCAACAAACTCGAGCCGTTGCTCGTTGCCGTGAAATCTGCTGCGGGCGGCACTCCTGTTCTTGTGAAGATTGCCCCCGACCTGACCAACGAGGGTGTTGATTCTGTCGCAGCGTTGGCGACACGAGTCGGTTTGGCGGGCATCATTGCGACCAACACCACGTTGTCTCGTGAAGGACTGACCACGTCGTCCGAACGCATCGACGAAATTGGTGCCGGTGGATTGTCCGGACCACCGGTGGCTGCCCGTTCACGTGAAATTCTGGCCCGTCTGCGTGCCTCGGTTCCCGCCGATATGTGCCTGATTTCGGTTGGCGGAGTCGAGACCGCCGCGGATGTCGCCGAACGACTCGCCGCGGGAGCCAACCTGGTGCAGGGCTACACCGCCTACATTTATCGCGGTCCGTTCTGGGCGCGCCAGATTACGCGCGGACTTCGCGCACGTTAATCCCGTAAACACTGATGGCGGCGACTTCACAGAGTCGCCGCCATCAGTGTTCGCAAAACTAGACGGGGAATTCGCCGCGCTTCACAGAAATCTTGGGAAGGCGCAGGGGGCGGAACTGGAATGCGCGCATCGCGCAGTACCACTTGAT
>CALBMG010000172.1 GCA_937896185.1 uncultured Microbacteriaceae bacterium
CTCGGTGAATTCGATGGCGAGCATGGCTCCCACACCGCGAACGTCACCAATAACGGGGTACTTCTTCTGCAGTTCGAGCAGTGCGCCCTTGAGGGTCTTTTCGACGCGACGAGCCTCGGCCATCAGATCGCGCTTCTCGATTTCCTCGAACACTGCAACGGCTGCGGCGGCGGCCATGGGGTTACCACCGAAGGTTCCGCCGAGTCCGCCAGCGTGCGAAGCGTCCATGATTTCGGCGCGTCCGGTGACACCCGCAATAGGGAATCCGCCAGCAATACCCTTGGCACTGGTGATCAGGTCAGGAACCACACCAAAGTGGGTCGACGCAAAGTAGTGACCGGTGCGCATGATGCCCGACTGAACCTCGTCCGAAACATAGACGATGCCGTTCTCGTTACACCACTTCTGCAGTGCGGGCAGGTATCCGTCGGCGGGGACGATGAAGCCACCTTCGCCCTGGATGGGCTCAACTACGAGACATGCCAGATCCTGTGCACCGACCTTCTTTTCGAGGTACGAGATGGTGCGGGCGGCAGCTTCGGCTCCCGACAACTTGTCGTGGAAGGGGTACGAGTTGGGTGCGTGGTGAATGTCACCGGCGAAGGGACCAAATCCGAGCTTGTAGGGCATCGCCTTGAAGTTCATGGCCATGGTCAGGTTGGTGCGACCGTGGTAGCCGTGGTCGAGTACAGCCACGCCGGTGCGGCCGGTGTACTTGCGGGCAATCTTGACCGCGTTTTCGACTGCTTCGGCGCCCGAGTTGATGAGCACAGTCTTCTTGGCGAAGTCGCCGGGGGTGTGCTCGGCGAGCAGTTCACACACGCGAACGTATGACTCGTAACCGGCGACGGTGAACAGGGTGTGGGTCACGGCGCGTGCCTGTGCAGCGGCGGCCTCGATGACAGCGTCGTCCGAGTGGCCGATGGTCATAACGCCGATTCCGCCACCCATATCAATGATGTGGTTGCCATCAACGTCGACCATGACGGCACCCTTTGCGCGGTCGATGTAGATGGGGTAGGTGGCGGATACGCCACCCGATACGACTGCCTGGCGACGCGCGTGCAGTGCAAGCGACTTGGGGCCAGGGATTTCGGTAACAACTTTGCGCTCTTGGGCGACAGGTGTGACGTCAGTGTTCATGTGCCCAGTTTAGTTGTGTCCTAACGATTATTACCTCACAATTGAGGTGTTATGACTCACACTTTTGCGATTTCCCTGGCATGGCGAAACGGGCCTGCGTCAAACGGCGAAACGCTGCGTGGATACTCGCGAGATGGTGAAATTTCTGCGGTTGATCATGCACCCATCGTCGTGTCCGCAGCTGGCGGATTTTCCGGTGACATCACCCGATGGAATCCCGAGGAATTGCTGATGGGGGCGCTCGCCCAGTGTCACATGTTGTCGTTTCTCTGGGTGGCGCACTCCGAAGGCGTCACAGTGGTGTCCTATGAGGATTCGGTGATTGGTGAAATGGAGATGCGCGGCGGTTCGGGGGCAATGACCGAGGTCACCCTGCGTCCGACTGTCGTTGTCGATTCCGAGGCGGTTGCTGCACGTGTTGGCGAGTTTCATGAACGTGCGAAAGCTATGTGTGTCATAAGAAGTAGTGTGAATTTCCCTGTGCTGCTCGAATCGAACGTCGAGGTTTCGTCCCCACGCGTACACTAGAAGTGTTCACCTCTGTGCGTACTTAAGGATTGAAATGACTCGTTTTTCGGCTGTTGCATTGGCAACTGTGTCACTCGTTGCCGTGTCGGCTTTGACGGGTTGTGCGCCCCAGGGAACTGATTGCACCGCCGATGGCGATGCTGCGAAGTCGATTACGGTTTCGGCTGAGTTGGGTTCAGAGCCCACGGTAACCGTGCCCTCGCCGCTCACCGTCGACACCACTCAGCGTCACGTTGTGACTGCCGGAACCGGCGATATGGTCGACTCGGGCGAAACCATCAAGATGCATTTCGCCCTGTACAACGGCACCACCGGTGAGTACATCGAGGCGTCGAACTACCTTGCTGACGGTGAAACATCATTCCCCGTCGACACCGCAACCACCCAGTTCGTGGGTATCGCAAAGACCTTGAACTGCACCACGGTCGGTTCACGTGTGGTGGGTGTTATCCCGAACGCTGAGGCTTTTGCCGACCAGGCCGAGTCCGCCGGATTGGGCGCTGACGATGTGCTCGTGTTCATCGCCGATGTCATGAGCATCGTGCCTGCGGCGTTGCCCGAGGCCACGGGTTCCGCTGTGGAACCCGTCGAGGGTTTCCCTGCCGTCACTGTTGCTGATGGCAAGGTCACTGTCGATATTGACACCAGCGCCGTCCCCACCGCTTACGCGCTCGAGACACTGATCAAGGGCGAGGGTGAGGTTGTGGCCGATGGCGCTACTGTCGTCGTCAACTACCACGGTGTGAACATGAACACAGGAGTGGTGTTTGACTCCAGTTTTGACCGAGGTACACCTGCAACCTTCAATGTCAACCAGGTCATCCAGGGCTTCCACGATGCAATCGTGGGCCAGGCCATCGGCTCGCGCGTTGTCGTCATCGTTCCTGCTGATCTCGGATACGGCGATGCCGGTTCGGGTGAAAACATTGCTGGCGGCGACACCATCATGTTCGTCATCGACATCCTCGGCCTCGGTTAATCGGGTGTCTCGTCGTCGTTCGTAAACTGATGTCATGAACGACGTCCCTGCACACACCGACACGGCCTCAGCGCAGGCCCACGCCGAGGTGCAATCGTTGCGCGAACGCATCAGTGAACTCGCGGATTCGTACTATTCACGCGATACCTCGTTGGTTTCCGACGCGGAATACGATGCGCTTATTCGCCGACTTGAGGCGCTGGAGCGCGAATTCCCCGAAGTCCAAAGCCAGGACAGTCCAACACAGATAGTGGGCGGTCGGGCCGAAACTCGACTGTTCGACCCGGTGGTGCA
>CALBMG010000173.1 GCA_937896185.1 uncultured Microbacteriaceae bacterium
CCGATCACAGCCGGCCAAAAGTTTGATAGATGGCTCAAAGCGGTGGCGTGGAACGTGCGACAGGCCACCCCATTGACGCCCAAATGCGCGAGTCTCGACCGCATTTCACCGGCCGCTTTTGTCGTGAACGAGAGTGCGAGCACTTTGTCAGGGGCATAGACCCCGGTCTCTATGCCATAGGCGATTCGGTGAGTGATGGCGCGCGTTTTTCCTGAACCCGCACCCGCGAGCACGACCATCGGACCGATGAGCGAGAGCGCGACTTTGCGCTGGTCTTCGTCGAGGGATTCGATGAGTGCGCTCACCGTGTCTCCTCTCGCGTGGCGGAACCAAAATCGTTGTCACACCGCATAGCCTTGCTCTATGGCGTTAACCCCTCTCATGCTAACGGCGTATGCCGCAATTGCCGTTCCCGATGTGGCGATTACGGGCTTCCGTGAACTCGAGCGCGAAGGGTGCGAAGCAGTGCTCTGTCGCACCGCGGACGGGACTCTGGTGTCGGTCAGTTCTCCTGTGACGGAACAGGCCGCCCGCATCCAGGACCGCGAACATGCAATGGGTCGGGTTTTGACTCGTGCGGTCGCCTCACAACTCCCGTTCACGGTGCCGTTCACTCGTGGTTTCACCCAAATTGATGGTCGTCGTATTGTCGTGACCGCCGAGGTGGACGGCCTGCCTGCATCACGTGTCAAGAACATGCGCGACCTGTTACCCTCGGTCGGACAGGCCCTCAGCGCAATCCACACGTTGCCGATCGGCATTGCCGCGAATGGTGCACTCACCCTGAATTCTGCGCTGGATTGTTTGCGTGACGCCGCAGGAATTGTCGACCGAGCAACCCAAACCAATCTGGTTCCTGCGAGCCTCCTGGACCGCTGGAACGCCGCATTGGAAGACAACGACATGTGGAAGTTCGAACCCACTGTTGTGCACGGCAACTTTGATTTGGACTCCGTAGTGACGTCGGGCGGCGTGGTTACGGGCGTGACACATTGGGCGTCATCTCAGGTCGGCGACCCTGCAGTGGACTTGCGATTTGCGGTGGGCCGCATGCCCGCGGATGCCAGCGCGGCACTGATCGGGGCGTACAACAGAGCTCGTCCGTTCAAGGATTCTCGACTGGAGCACCGGGCACGTTTCATGGCCGAACTCGATGTGGCCCGTTGGCTGCTTCATGGCACCGATCTTGCAGATCAGGCAATCGTGTCGGACGCTATTGGATTGCTCGACAGCTTGGTCGTTGCGGTGATCGGAAACCCCGCAACCTCTCTGAACTTTGACGTTTTTGTCCCCAATATCGTCGCACCCGAGCCTCCGTCGGCCGCGGCACCAGTTGAGGGCAATGCGATTGCCGCAGGAGTTGTGGCCACCGGAGTTGAATTTGATGCGACTACTGCATCGACGCCGGCGATCGCCGCAGAGTTCGACGCAGAAGCCGAGTTGCCCGCCCCCATTCCCGCCGTTCCTGTTCACGAAACGGGCGCCCAGAAACTTCGTGCACTGTTCCGCTTCGGAGGTAAGCGTGATGCCACGGGTTCCACCCCTGCAGTCTCGTCTGATTCGGATGCGCTGTCGGACGTGGCAACGGTCCCCATGTCTCCCATCGACGATGCAGCTGATGCTTATGCGCGTTCGTCGTTCCTTGACTCCGCTGACGTTGCCGACCACTCTGAAGTGACGGATAACTCGGTTAATTCGGCAGCTGACGCGTCGTCGCAAGTGGCCTATGCCGAACCCGATTCGACCGTTGCATTCCCCACCGAGTCGGTGCCGTTGTTTGTGGAGCCGGATTCGACCACGGAGTCTCCTGCTGTGTCGTTCCTTGAGGACGAAGAACACACAGTGAACGACGTCGATGCCGCCGTTTCGAGTGCACAGGGCGACTCCGAGAATTCCGAATCTGTTGTTCCGTCACGCGCGAAGGATGACGAAATCTTTTAAGGCTGCGAGGTCTCCGAGAATTCGGGAATTTCGTCGAGTTCTGCCGCGCTGAGTTCGATCACGGTGTCGGTTGCAACGAAGTACAGGGTGGCGTCGATTGCTGTAATCGGTGTGCCGCTCCATTCGCTGTAGGCGCGGCGGTAGAGCGCCAGTTGGACGGCTTTTTTAGCACGATCCGCGGGGTTTCGGGGTTCTTTGCCCGTCTTCCAGTCGACGATTTCGACTCGGCTCCCGTGGGTGAACACGGCATCAATTTTGCAGACGATGATGCGCCCGTTCACGGGGTGCAGGATTTCAATTTCGGTGTGTGTGGGGGTGAGTGTCGCCCACCGGGATTGTGCGAAGTTTGTTTGGAACTGTTGAAGTTGCGACGCAGTGAGGGGCTCGGACTCTCGGTCACTGTCGTTGTCGAGTGACGCAAATTCGGCGTCATAGTCGCGGAAGTGTTCCACCCACGTGTGGAACTGTGTGCCAAGTCGTGCCGCCGCGTAGGGTCGCGTGGGCACGGGTCGGAGCGCTGCGCG
>CALBMG010000174.1 GCA_937896185.1 uncultured Microbacteriaceae bacterium
GGAGTTCAGACGTGTGCTCTTCCGATCTGAGTCGTCCAATGTCGATGAGGCGGAGCCCATCGACAAGTCGGTATCAAACAAAGATGCCGACACCCCTGTGTCTACCGACCAATCGTAAGGAATGGTAAGACAACACGGCCTTATCTAGGGGAGTGTTAGATGGTTGATTTTACCCGTGTTCCGAGGCGAATTACATCTGTGATTCAAATCAAATCACGGCAAATGTCACATCCGGTGGTGTGAAAAGAACACTGTCGGCGTACAAACGATTCCCAGTTGCCAGGCGTAGAAGGCTGTAAGTATGTACTAATTCCTCGTGGAGATCGTGTTTCTCAGAAGATCTGTGTGACCCACGTCGCAAACAGCCGATTTGAGATCTTTTCGATTTCTACGCGATTTTGTGTGTAGTCGGTAGGGAGTATTCTTCAGTGCAAAGTCATTTTGCGTTTTCCGAGCGGAAGGCCCGGTCAAAATTGCAAAATATGCACTTTAGAAATAACTCTTATAAGTTTCTTATTTGTAATTATACAACTCTACTTTGGTGAAACATTGTAGTGGAAACTTTCCCCAATAAATTTTACCTGCAAAACCTCTGTGTTCGTAGGTGAGATTTACCATTTATCAGATTAACAAGTCGCATTAGTTCAGAAATGAGCAGAGCCGGAGCGGTGTTGCCTCGCGCAACTCCTATTCTTATCCCCAGAGGAGGCGATGCCCTCTTCGACCATAATCGAATGTTGACCGTTCTTTCCAACTTGTTGGACATTCCTCGACCGGAATTGTTGAACCATCCCATTCGATTGTCTCTCTGCAAAGAGGGATTTTACGGGTTCAATAGTGACTTTGTCTTCCTAACAGACAGCGCTATTGAATGCCTTACCTACGAACTTCCTGTCGGAGACGGAACACCCCGAGTCATTGTGTACGATTTACACAGTCGAGACAAGCTCAAGGTCCGTGCTATCCTGGCATTTTACCATGCCGTTTCCAAGATTAACGGTGGTGCCGTTAACATGTGTACCGAGACCCGTCGTACATTCCGTGCCTTCCAAGCCAATGTCTATGACCCAACGAAGCCGATCATTCCCTGGTCATCCGCTACGGCGCGTAGCCAAGGAGTTGAGAATTGGAACAGGGCCAATAAACTAAGTGCCGCAGCGTTCAAGCCCTATCGTGATAATGTCAATTGGTACATGCACAAGGATGACTTTACCGTCACACTTAAATCGATGAACCTTAGTCATTTAATCAACAAACACTACGTTGTTATTGACACAGACCTCGACGAAGCGCAACGCATGTTCTTGTACAAGATCATGAAGGACAATTTCCAACATCACGAAGCCAAGAAGATTGTCCGAGAGCATAAGGATGATAAGGACACTCGAGCGATCTGGGAAGAAGTATCCAAGTACTATGATGGTTCGGTGAACACGCAATTGGTCGCAGATGGACTCATGAAGTGCGTCGCCGGAGTCAGATTTGACACGTGTGGATGGAACAAGACCCAAGCTGAGTTCATTACCCACTGGCATTCTCAGTTCCTTAAGTACAACGAGATTGCCCCAGATGCCAAGATGAACAACACGCAAGGAGTGCGGATGCTACAGAACGTCTTCCACGGAACACCAAACCTGGCACATGTTTTACAGCAGTACCGCCAAGCAAGAGCTGCAGCTGGAGCACCTACGGACATTAAACTGGACGCTTATGTCTCTC
>CALBMG010000175.1 GCA_937896185.1 uncultured Microbacteriaceae bacterium
ACATTCGTTCACACCTCGAGGCGTAAGCGTGCGAAACGGGGTGCGCCTCTCACTGGATGTGGGCAAGGCCCGTGTGGGGGTCGCACGATGCGATCCCGGTGGAATGATGGCGTTTCCCGTCGAGACCGTACCGCGTGAGCGGGCGCTGGAACGCATCGCCGAAATTGTTGAGGAATACGAACCGATCGAGGTGGTCATCGGCAACCCCGTGAATCTTCGGAATGAACAGACGGCGTCGACACTAGATTCTCAGGAATTTGCGCAGGATATGTTGACGCGGGTTTCTGTCCCGTTGCGGTTGGTCGATGAGCGCATGACAACGTCGGCTGCGTTGGGTGCATTACGCGATTCAGGACGAAACGCCAAAAACTCTCGTGGCGTGGTCGATCAGGTCGCTGCCGTTATCCTGTTGCAAACCTGTTTGGACGCCGAACGCGGCGGACGAATCTTGGGAGAGCTGGTGGAGGCCAATCGTGACTGAATCCCGTCGACGTTTCCGATCGGAGCGTGTTGGTGCTCGGCGCCGCCTGGTGACCATTGTGCTCGTGTCCGTGCTTGCGGTGGTCGGTACGGGATCCGTGGTGGCCTGGTCGCTTTACGAGGACAAGGTTCGCCAGATCTTGGGGCTTCCCGCATCGAATGATTTCTCGGGTGAGGGCACACTTCCGGAAGTGACAATTGTTATTGCTGAGGGTGATTTCGGTGATGCTGTTGCCCAGCAGCTCGTCGATAAGGGCGTCACAAAATCCTTTGACGCCGTGTATTCGATCCTGTTGGCTGACGCCTCGGTGACCTTTACGCCCGGGACTTACGTGTTGAAAACGGGTATGAGTGCGCGTGCAGCCCTCGATGTACTCACAGATCCCGCAAACAGAGTTACCGATACTGTGACTATCCCCGAGGGAACAGTGCTTCCTAATGTTCTGAAGCTTCTCAGTGAGGCAACGGGCGTACCGCTGGCCGAATTCGAATCTGCGGCAGCGGAATACATCAGCCTGGGAGTCCCCAGTAGTGCACCGAGTCTCGAGGGATATTTGTTCCCCGCGACGTATTCGTTTGATGACGGACTGACAGCCCACGATTACTTGCAAGTTCTGGTCGACGAAATGTTTGACCGTCTGTCCGCCTTGGGCGTGCAGCCCGATCAGTATCACGAGGTCCTCACCTTTGCCGCGCTGGTACAGCGGGAGGCCGGCTCGAATATGGATGATTTCTCCAAAATTGCCCGAGTATTCCAGAACAGGCTCGACGAAGACTGGCTGTTGCAATCGGATGCCACCGTCGCTTATGGCACGGGAAATCTCGACACGGTGTGGACAACTGACGCAGAACGTGCCGATGAGTCGAACCCCTACAACACGTACGTTCACAAGGGTCTTCCGGTGGGTCCAATCGGAGCGCCGGGCGAAGTAGCGATTGAGGCTGCGCTGTCGCCTGCCGCAGGAGATTGGTTCTTCTTCGTGCCCATCGACCTTAAGACTGGCGAGACAGTGTTCAGTCGCACCGCAGACGAACACGCAGCAGCTGTCGAACAACTTCGTTCCTGGTGCCGTGCATCTGACGAAAACGCGGCCTACTGTGACTAAGCGCTATGCAGTATTGGGTTCGCCTATCGCGCATTCGAAATCACCGTCGCTGCATCGTGCCGCTCTTCGTGTTCGTGGCGTCGATGCAACCTATGAATCTGTCGAGGTAACCGAGGACACGTTGCCGCAATTTCTGGCGGGGTGCACTGACGAATGGCGTGGGCTGTCCCTGACGATGCCGTTGAAGGAAGCGATTCAACCTTTTCTCGCGGATCAAGACGATGTATCCCGTCTCGTCGGTGCGGTGAACACCGTCGCTTTCGCGGACAACGGCTTGCTTGGATACAACACCGATGTCTGGGGTGCGCAGCAGGCGATGGCCGAATTGTTGGCGGGTGTTATTCCCCACACGGCTGTCATGTTGGGCGCCGGCGCAACAGCGCGATCTTGTCTCCTGGCGCTCTACAACCTAGGCACCAGACAGGTCACTGTTCTGGTGCGAAATCCCCACCGCGCAGAATCACTCGTTCAACTGGCGGAACGACTGGGAGTGAGCCTCGAAGTTCGATCCTTTGACTCGGCCATAGCCATCGTTGTTGACATTGCCGTGTCGACGCTCCCTTCGGGCGTCGATGTTCCCCACACAGTTCTGGATTCCCTCAGCACGCGGTACGGCTTTGACGTAGCGTATTCACCCTGGCCCACGCTGGTTGCTCGCTCACTGCAGGGCAACGGCGCTGCAACCGCGAGCGGGCTGACGATGCTCGTGTGGCAGGCTGTTCGGCAACAACGAATTTTTGCATCGGGTAACCCCGATCAGGAACTGGACAACGAGCCCGCCGTGATCGCCGCAATGTTTGCCGCCGTTGGCATAGACCGTCCCTGAATTCTGAAAGAATAGACATATGCTTCGTTGGTTAACTGCAGGTGAGTCTCATGGTCCCGAACTTATTGGTGTGATGGAGGGACTGCCTGCTGGCGTGCCTGTGTCACTCGAGGCCATTCGTGAGGAACTGGCGCGACGCCGTCTGGGTTACGGCCGTGGTGCACGAATGAAGTTCGAAGCTGACGAGGTCACCATTTCGGGCGGTGTGCGTCACGGTGTCAGCATGGGAAGTCCTGTTGCTTTGCGCATCGGCAATACGGAATGGCCCAAATGGACCGCCGTAATGAACCCGGAGCCCGTCGACCCCACGGAACTCGAGTCCGGTCGTGGTGCACCCTTGACCCGTCCCCGCCCCGGTCACGCCGATCTGGTGGGAATGCAGAAGTATGGTTTCGACGAGGCTCGTCCCGTGCTTGAACGTGCGTCCGCGCGTGAAACCGCCACTCGTGTGGCTTTGGGTGCGGTGGCTCGTGGATTCCTTCGAGAATTGGGCATCGAGGTAGTTTCTCACACGCTGTCCATCGAAACCGTGCGCGTTCCCGACGGCACGCCTTTGCCACGCCCTGACGATGTTGCCGCTCTGGATGCCGATCCGTTGCGATGCTGTGACGCCGAGACCAGTGCCGCAATGGTTCGTCGTGTTGATGAGGCCCACAAGGACGGGGACACCCTCGGTGGAGTCGTCGAAGTTGTTGCCTATGGTGTGCCCCAGGGTCTCGGCAGCTACGTTCACTGGGATCGACGCTTGGACGCCAGACTCTCGGCAGCGCTCATGGGAATCCAAGCCATCAAGGGCGTTGAGGTTGGCGATGGTTTCGAAACCACCCGTCGGCCCGGAAGTGTGGCCCATGATGAGATGGTCCCCGGCGATGAAATCGAACGCCTGACAGATCGTGCCGGTGGCATTGAAGGTGGAATGTCGACGGGAACCGTGTTGCGTGTTCGCGCCGGCATGAAGCCCATCGCTACCGTTCCCAAGGCCTTGCGAACCATCGACACCACCACGGGTGATGTCGCCGCGGCCCACCACCAACGATCGGACGTGTGTGCTGTGCCTGCCGCCGGTGTGGTTGCAGAGGCGATGGTCATGTTGGTGTTGGCCGAGGCGGTATTGGAAAAGTTTGGCGGCGACTCGGTTGCTGAAACTCGACGCAACATGGAATCGTTCCTCGCAAACATTCCCTCGACGATGGTGACCAAACGGGACCTTCCGTGACGCCACGGTTGGTGTTGATTGGGGCGCCCGCGGCGGGAAAGACCCGCTTGGGAAAGCGTATTGCTCGGCTCATGGAGCTCCCTTTTCTGGACACCGACAAAATGGTCGTTGCGAAGCATGGTCCTATCCCCGAAATTTTTGCCGAACACGGTGAGCCGCAGTTTCGTCAGTGGGAACGCGAGGCGGTCATCGAGGCGCTGTCGTCCAGCGGTGTCGTCGCGTTTGGTGGTGGTGCCATTCTTAACGAGGACACGCAAAACGACCTGAAGGGCCTGACCGTCGTACTGGTGTCGATTACGCCCGAGGAGGCGGAGAAGCGGATTCAGGACAGTTCCCGCCCGCTGTTGGCCGGCGGACTTGATGCGTGGCGCGCCCTGGTCGACAAACGGCAGCCCATTTACGACCGTGTATCGACGTTTGAAGTGGACACATCGCGTCGACCCTTGGACCACATTGCCGAAGAGGTCGTCGCACAGTTGCAGGAGTCAGCATGAGCACAATCACCGTTTCCGGTTCTCCCGACTACGACGTCGTCGTAGGTCGTGGCCTGCGGCCGATGATTCCGTCAATTCTGGGCACTAAAGTTCAGAAAATCCTGGTGATACACGCACCCATCATGAGCGCTGAGGCCGAGGCCCTGCGTTCCGATCTGTCGGATCAGTACCAGGTATTGCTCGCCGAGGTTCCCGATGCAGAGGATGCAAAGCGCATTGAGGTTGCGGCATTCTGTTGGGGAATTATGGGTCAGTCCGACTTCACCCGAACCGATGCTGTCATCGGTCTGGGTGGGGGAGCCACCACCGATTTGGCAGGTTTTGTGGCCGCTTACTGCTTGTCGCGCGTCGCCAATGCCTCGATGGCACGCTTGCGTCAACATCTGTTTGAAAAGCTACTGCGTGTTGACCCGAGCTTGTTTCAAGACCAACACGCCAGCAGTTTGACCAACAGCATGGTCTACGAAGTCAACAACGGCGCGAACTTGCTGGTCAGCACATTGCTCGCCTTGGCCAAAGACTTTTTCACCCTGGTGGCTTTGTTGGGTTACTTGTTTGTCCTCAACTGGCAACTCACGCTCATTGTGTTCGCGGTGTTTCCACCCATTGCGTGGGTGGTCAAAACCCTGACGCGCCGTTTACAAAAAGTCATTCGCGACAACCAAGCCGCCACTGAAACATTGGCCTATGTGGTGGAGGAAAACGTGTTGGCCTACCGCATGGTGCGTTTGCACAACGCGCAGGATGATCAGTCGCACAAGTTTTCAAGTGTCAACGAACGCTTGCGTCAATTGGCCATCAAATCGGTGGTGGCCAATTCGTTGATGACGCCCCTCACCCAACTCTTGGCCGCCTTGGCCTTGTCAGCGGTCATCA
>CALBMG010000176.1 GCA_937896185.1 uncultured Microbacteriaceae bacterium
TGACGTCATCTCGATCATGCGCGCGCACGACGGCGGGGGACAGGGGCCCATCATCGGTACCGGTTTGCGTTATGCATTGTGGCCCGAACAGCCAACTCTTGATGGTCTCGATGCTGTGTCAGCTGACCGGCCGGTTGTTGTGTTCAGCATGGATGTGCATTCGTGTTGGATCAACCGTGCCGCTGCCGCCGAATACGGTGTGATTGACGTGGTGGGTACTGATGGAATTCTGCGGGAACAGGACTGTTTTGACCTTTTGACCCATCTGGCGCAAATTCCGGAAGACTCCATGGACGCGCTCATTGACCGTGTCGCGCGAAATGCTGCTTCGCAGGGAATTGTGGGAGTCACCAGTTTCGAAATGGAAGACCTGCACAATTGGGAACGCCGTGTGGCCGCGGGTTTTGACAGCATCCGAGTCGCGGCCAGCGTATATCCGGATCGTCTCCACGAAGCTATCGAGGCAGGTTGGAAGACTGGTGACACCATCGCGGGTGACGTGACGATGGGCTATCTGAAAGTGATTTCGGACGGTGCAATCAACACCCGTACTGCGTGCTGTCACGACGCGTATCCCGATGGTTCAGGCCATGGTGTGATGAATATTTCGCAGGACGTATTGGTGTCGACCATGTCGACGGCACGCGATGCGGGAATCGAATCCGCTATTCACGCCATCGGTGATGCGGCCAACACGCACGTGATTGATGCCTTCCAGACTGTGGGCATCGCGGGTCGAATCGAACACGCACAAATGGTGTTGCCTCGCGATGTGGAACGCATGGCGCAGCTGGGCCTCATCGCCAGCGTTCAACCCAAACACGCCGTCGATGACCGCGATGTGGCGGACGAACTGTGGAACGGCAGGGACTGGGCGTATCCGATGCAGTCGTTGCTCGACGCCGGCGTTCCCGTGTACTTGGGCTCCGATGCGCCGGTTGCCCCTTTGGATCCTTGGCTGACGATTGAAAGTGCCGTGACCCGCACAGCGGATGAACGCGAATCGTGGCATCCCGAGGAGCGATTGACCGTCGAGTCGGCAATCCGGTGTTCGACTCGCAGCACAGTGGATGTCGGGCAGCCCGCTGACCTGATTCTGCTCGACACAGATCCTTTCACCTGTCCAGCGGACGAACTTCGTCACACCCGCGTCGCTCTCACCCTCTTGGGCGGCCGAATCACCCACAACTCGATCGGATAGGTCATGGAATTCGCTGAAGAATTCATCGCCGCTGCGCGACTCGCCCACATCGAACATTTCCCTGTCGAGGCGGGGCTTGCCTTGGCCGGTAACCCGACGACCGGTTTCCAGACTCTCAGCATTCAATCGGGCTATGAAATCGGTGTGTGGGAGATGGCTCCGGGGTCGATGCGCGACGTTGAAGTCGCCGAAGTTTCGTTGATCTTGGATGGTTTCGGGACGGTGACTCACGGTGACGGTCGGGTCGAAGTTCTGGAACCGGGAAACACGGTGACTCTCGCCGAGGGCGAGGAAACGGTCTGGGTTGTTGAATCGACGATTCGAAAAATTTATTGCATCGCTGTGGCGGCCGAATAGCTGATGCCTGTTGAACTGCTCATAACCTATTGGGTTGTGTCATTTTTGTTGACCATCACCCCGGGCGCTGACTGGGCGTTTGTGATTTCTGCTGGACTGCGAGAACGCAGCGCATTGCCCTCGATTCTGGGTCTGCTGATCGGTTACGCGGGTCTTACAGCGGTTGTGGCGGCTGGTTTGGCCGTTATCGTCGCGCAAACGCCCTGGGCAATGCTGGCATTGTCGATCGCAGGTGGGGTGTACCTCATCTGGTTAGGAGTCGGCACAATCCGAAACCCCACTGTTCCCTCGGACGGCGTTTCTGAAACGTCCAGCAGTGTTAGTGCCCGTTTGCTGGCGGGGGCGGGAGTCAGTGGTTTGAACCCCAAGGCCCTTCTGTTGTTCGTGGCCTTGTTGCCACAGTTCACCAGTTCGAACGGCGACTGGCCGTTATGGGTGCAACTTGGTGTTCTCGGCGTGGTGCACATGTTCAACACGTTCGGCGTCTATACGGTGGTCGGATATTTTGCGGGGCGAGTTCTCAAGGCGCGGCCCGCCACTGCGGTGCTCGTCAGCCGCATTTCGGGGGTATCGATGCTTCTGATTGGGCTCGTCCTGTTGGGCGAAAAACTGATGCATCTGTAAGCCCCAATACGCGGGAAACCTGCGCGTTAGGCTTGGGGTATGACTGACGCACCTCGAATGAACGTGGAATCGTTCAACCTTGACCACCGCACTGTTCAGGCGCCTTACATTCGCCAGGCGGACCGGAAAGAACTCGCTCACGGCGATGTCGTGGTGAAGTTTGATGTTCGATTCACCCAGCCCAATGTGGCCCACATGCCCATGGATGTCATGCATTCACTGGAACATATGTTTGCCGAACTGAGCCGCAACCACACGTCGGACATCATCGATTTCTCACCCATGGGTTGCCAGACGGGTTTCTATCTGATTATCAGCGGCGACCACACCTTTGGTCAGATCGCCGAATTGGTGGAACTGACACTGAGCGACATTCTTGCCGCCGATTCGGTACCCGCTGCGAACATCATCCAGTGCGGTTGGGGAGCCAATCACACGTTGGAGGGCGCACAGGCGGCTGCACACGCATTCCTTGCCGAGCGCGAGAACTGGGCCAAGGTCACGGCGTGACCAACGCCGTTCGCGCAATCGTGCAGGTGGCGATGCTCGAGGAAGCCCAACCGTTCCTCGACCGCGCCGTCACAGTGTCCGATGAAGAAATTGTGGCGGGTGTGCGGATGTATTCGGTTGATTTCGAGGACTTTCGGATTACGCTCGCGGTGAGCGGCATCGGACTTGTCAACGCCGCGCAGGCCGCCACAACACTGTTGGCGGCACACCCACACGGTGTTCCGCTCTTCAGCGCGGGAACTGCTGGGGGAGTCGCGGCCCACGCTGTAGTTGGTGACGTCATCGTCGGGACGCACCTGTTTAATCTCGAGGCTGATGCGCAGGCTTTCGGCTACGAACCAGGCCAAGTACCCGGGATGCCCACGCACTATGAATCGGCGGAAGCTCTGGTTTCTACCGTTCGGGGTCTTGAGAATGTGCACCCCGTCCGTTTCGCGGGAATTGGTTCAGGCGACAAATTCGTGACGTCCGAGCACGCCCACCGAATTCGATCACAGTTCGACGGGATCGATGCTGTCGACATGGAATCCGTTGCGATCGCACAGGTCGCCTATCGGCATGGCTCGGCATTCGTGTCGATTCGGGCGGTATCGGATCTGTGCGCCCCCGACGGCACCGAATTTCTCGCACACCTCGACGGTGCAGCCGAGCGTTCGGCAGATGTCGTTCTGGCGACCATCGCCCAACTGCCGCTCTAGCGGGGCCGTAGTTCGTTAGTCTGAAGAAGCACAATCACGGCAACACTAGGAGGACGACGTGTCGCGGACCGATGCCATCACTACTGCCGGGGCCGCGCCCGCTCACTCGCCCGTACACGTTGCGGGAATTGATGCTTTGCGCGCACTCGCGGTTCTTGCCGTCATCACCTACCACCTGAACCCCGATCTGCTGCCCGGTGGATTCGTGGGTGTCGACATCTTCTTCACCATCTCGGGCTTGAGCACACCACCGGCCGAGAGACCTAAGAACACATCTGCACCGGCAATGATGTCATTGAGCGTGCGTGCATCGGTTTTCTGGGCGAATTGAATTTTGTCTTCGTCCATCAACTCGGTGCGGCCTTCGTAAACCACGCCTGCCAAGTCGGTGACATAAATGTTTTGGCGAGGCATGCCCAACTTGAGCAACAAGCCCAAGCAAGCCAACGCCGCAGCGCCCGCGCCCGAGGTGACCAGCTTGACGGTTTTGATGTCTTTGCCCGCTACTTTGAGACCGTTCAAAATAGCCGCGCCCACGGTAATGGCCGTGCCATGTTGGTCGTCGTGGAAGACTGGAATCTTCATGCGCTCGCGCAATTTGCGCTCGACATAAAAGCAATCGGGGGCTTTGATGTCTTCTAAGTTGATGCCGCCAAACGTGGGCTCCAACGAGGCAATGATGTCCACCAACTTGTCGAGATTCTTCTCGTCAATCTCCAAGTCGAACACGTCAATACCCGCAAACTTCTTAAACAGAACGCCTTTGCCTTCCATCACAGGTTTCGAGGCCAAGGGGCCAATGTCACCCAAACCGAGCACGGCCGTACCGTTTGAAATCACAGCCACCAAGTTGCCTTTGCTGGTGTACTTGAAAGCGGCGTTTGGGTCTTTGACGATCTCTTCGCAAGGCGCGGCTACACCTGGGGAATAAGCCAATGCCAAATCATGCTGATTCACCAACTGCTTGGTGGCTTGTATGGATACTTTGCCGGGTGTGGGGAACTGGTGGTATTCGAGGGCGGCGCGGCGCAACTCGGCGCGAGCTTCTGCACTGTTGTGAGAAGGATTGGAACTCATTGAAATCTCCTTGTGATGCAAAAGGCGGTGATGCTTTGCAAAAGCACACCGCCTTAGCTTGTGAATTGATTTTAGGCCCGTGTCTAGGGCAATTGATGCGTGGATGTGCGTAGGAAAGTGGCTATGGTTTTTACTTATTCGCAAAAGCGAACTTAAGCGGTCACGCTCTCATCAGGGCTTCAAGCTCATCGGCGACCACGGGCACGCCGCGTGTGATGAGATCACAACCCTTCGCAGTGACGATGGCATCGTCTTCAATGCGAATGCCCATGTTCCAAAACGCCTCCGGCACATCGTCGGCGGGGCGCACATACAAACCGGGCTCGATCGTCAACACCATGCCCTCGCGCAAGATGCGGCTGGGACGATTGACGATGGGCTCGCCCGAGAGCGGGTCTTTGCGCTCGCTGGTTTGGCCCAGCTCGGACGGCTCCACATAGCTGCCGCAGTCGTGCACATCCATGCCCAACCAATGGCTGGTGCGGTGCATGTAAAACGGAAAATACGCGCGCTTTTCAATCACGTCTT